>CAYGZC010000278.1:0-15974 GCA_964354225.1 uncultured Chlorobiaceae bacterium
ATATATCCCGGGGACCATGATGCGCGTAAAGTTAGACAATTCGCATCCGCTCGGTTTCGGGTACGATTCAATCATTACAGTTTTGAAAACTACAAACACTATGTTCGAGCTGAGTGAAAAAGGATATAATGTCGGGATTTATACAAAATCACCACGCTTGAGCGGCTATCTTTCCAAAGAGAACGAGAAAAGACTCGAAGAAACACCGTTTCTTGTACACGAGCAGCTTGGTGCAGGTAATATTATTCTCTTCGCCGACGATCCTAACTTCCGTCTCTTCTGGGAAAATCTAAACAAAGTATTTTTTAACAGCGTATTGCTAATGCCGAGCATCAGAGACGTAACAATGACAGCGGAGTAGTGTGCGGAGTAATGGAATATCGGATAAATGGATTATGGAATATTTGTTTTCTTATTTATTAAGATGCAATTATTGCATTTATTAGCGAAACATTTATACGCATAGTAAGCTTGTCATAATCAGGGAATATTTGTAATATGGGAAGATGAAAATTGTAAAATTACTTAATTGGGAATAATGCCTAAAAAAGAAGCCCAAGCCCGAATTAAAATCAACAAACTTCTTGAGGTAGCTGGCTGGCAGTTCTTTGATTCGCCGGGCAAGCCTGCCAATATTAGCTGCGAACATCGAATTACGAAAAAGAAATTTAAAGTAACTGATGAACTCGGAGAAGATTTTGAAAAATCTGAAAATGGGTTCGTTGACTACTTACTTCTTGACGACAAAGGTCGTCCGGTAGCAGTTGTAGAAGCCAAGAGTGAAAAAATAAATCCTTTAACTGCTAAAGAACAGGCAAGGGATTACGCATATAACCAAAGGGTTCGATATGTGTTTCTCTCAAACGGATTAGTTCACTACTTCTGGGATCTCTTTCAGGGTAATCCTACTCGCATTTCTCACTTCCTATCTCTGGAGCAATTAGGATTAGCTTCCAAATGGGAACCGAATCCACAAGCGTTTGTGAATGCTTTGGTTGATGAAAATTATATAGCCGTTTCACAGGATCCTTTGTGGCTTGCGTATTCGGATGAAGAGAAAAAAAATGCGCTTGTCAATAAAAAGATCAAACTTCTTCGCGATTATCAGGTCGAAGCTGTAAAAGTAATTCAGAAAGCATATAGTAAAAATACGAACAGATTTCTTTTAGAAATGGCAACGGGAACCGGTAAAACTTTGCTCAGCGCTGCGATTGTTAAGTTGTTTATTCGAAGTGGGAATGCAGACAGAGTTCTATTTCTTGTCGATCGTTTGGAATTGGAAACGCAGGCATGGAAGAACTTCAATCATTATCTTGGATCGGACGGCATCAACACATTAATCTACAAGGAAAATCGTGACGATTGGAAGAAGGCGCAAGTTGTCATAACCACTATTCAAAGTTTATCGTACGACAACCGATATGTGTCGGAATTTTCACCAAGCGATTTTCAACTCATCATATCCGATGAGGCGCACCGTACAATCAGCGGGAACAATCGCGTCATCTTCGAATATTTCGTCGGCGCGAAACTTGGCTTAACTGCTACACCAAAGGATTATCTCAAGGGAATCGATACTAACGAACTCGCTGAGAGTGATCCGCGCCAATTGGAAATGCGGCTTCTCCTCGATACCTACAGCACGTTCGGATGCGATGGTGGAAAACCGACGTTTCGTTATAGTCTTATCGATGCAGTCAAACACAAACCGCCCTATTTGGTAAATCCTAAAACTATAGATGCGAGAACGGATGTAACAACCGAGCTTTTATCTAAAGAGGGATATGTGGTTGTAACCACAAACGATGATGGAGAGGAAGAAAAAGAAATCTTCTTTAAATCGGATTTTGAAAGAAAGTTCTTCTCGCCTGAAACGAATACAACATTTGTAAGAACGTTTCTTCAGAAAGCCAAGCGCGATCCACTGACCGGAGAAGTTGGAAAGACAATATTCTTTGCGGTCAGCAGAAGACATGCAACAAAGATTGTGGAAGCATTGAATATAGAAGCCGACAAAATGTTCCCGGGTAAATACAATTCTGATTTTGCGCTTCAGGTAACGTCGGACATTTCCGGCGCTCAAGATATGACACGGAATTTTGCCAACAACAATCTAAACGGTTCAAGCAAGTTCAAGCCGGAATATGTTGACTACCCAAGCTCAAAAACGCGCGTTTGTGTTACCGTTGGAATGATGACCACCGGCTACGATTGTGAGGACATTCTTAATGTAGTTCTTTGCAGACCAATCTTTTCCCCGACAGATTTCATTCAGATAAAAGGACGCGGTACACGGTTGTACACATTTACCTATTCCGATGGCAGAAATAAAATCGAGAAACCGAAAGATAATTTTTACATTTTCGATTTCTTTGCAAATTGCGAATACTTCGAGAAAGAATTCAAATACGATGAGATTATCACACTTCCACCGATTGGAAGCGGTGGGGGCGGTGGAGAAACGCCACCCCCTCCTGAAAATTATATTTACCAAGGACCTGACGATGTAAAGACGATACACGAGCAGCAAATCGGGCTGGAAGGAATGCGTATAGATCGGGAAATGTTCTCAAAGAGTTTTGAGGACAAGACGCGAGAGTCGGCAACACAATCACCGGAAATAGCAAAAGCAATTGAAGAAGACGATTGGCAAAAAGTGGAAGATTATGTTAAGGGACATATACTTAATAAGCCGAAGGAATATTGGAATTTAGAAAATCTTCGTGAAGCTTACAGCGTGAACCGTCGCTTATCTTTAAAAGAAATACTAAAAAAAGTGTTCGGGAAGATTGACCGCTTCAGAACGAAAGAGGATATTGCAGAAGAATACTTCGAGCGATTTCTTTCAACCGACGGAGCGGATCCAACGAAGGTTCATGAGCTGCGGAATCTCTTCACCGCATACTTGCTCTATGATGAAATACGCTTGTGGCTGAATCAAAATGATTATGGTGGATTTGCAACTGATCCCCGATTAAGTATTCACGATCTTAAGGATCTCGGACAAGAACAAATTCAATATACGCTCAACTACATCAAAGACAATGTTCCACTGAATCAATTTATGAGTTAAGGATTTCATGCTCAATAAAGAAACAAAGCAACATATAGATAATGCGCGTGACATCCTCGTGGGTCAACTGCCGCTGCCTACCGATCAGGTAGAACTTATCACCATCGCGCTCATCTACAAATTTATGGATGACATTGATGTGAGCGCGAAAGAGCTTGGCGGCTCGGCAACATACTTCAAAGGCGACCTTGCACAGCTTTCGTGGCGGAAGATCATAAGCAATACTCTGTCGGCTGAAGAACGCGTTACAAAATTTATCGCTTCTATCGAAGGCATCTCTAAAGCAAAGCACATTCCCGATCTATTCAAAAGCATCTTCAAGAATACGTTCCTCAAGTTCCGTGACGGACGCATACTTAAAATGTTTATGGATGAGATCGACTGGTTCACTTACAGCCACTCCGAGGAGCTTGGCAATGCGTTTGAATATTTGCTCAACACAATGGGAGCGCAAGGCGATAATGGGCAATTCCGAACACCTCGCAACATTATCGATTTCATCGTCGAGGTGGTTGAGCCGAAAAAAACAGAGTCAATTCTTGACCCGGCGTGCGGAACAGGCGGCTTCCTTATCTCTGCATACAAGCATATCCTTTGGGCAAACACAAAAGGTTACGAGGACTACAGCGTAACGCTTGGGAATTATAATATTGAAGGCAAGAAGATACACAAAGGAAACAGGCTGACGCAGGACGAGCGAAAAGCATTAGTGAAAAATATCGTCGGGTACGACATTACGCCGCTTATGTAGCGGCTCTCCAAGGTGAATATGTATCTGCACGATATACCGAATCCTATCATACAAGATTACGATACGCTTTCGCTCGATACCAGATGGAATGAGAAGTACGATTGCATTTTAGCAAATCCACCGTTCATGACTCCGAAGGGAGGCATCCAACCGCACGATAAGTTTCGCATTAAGGCGAATACAACGGAAGTATTGTTCTCGGATTACATGCTCGAGCATCTTACGCCGAACGGCAAAGCCGGCTGGATTGTGCCTGAAGGAATTATTTTCCAGAACAACAACGATTATGTCGATCTCCGCAGATGGCTTGTGGAAGAAGCAGGATTGTGGGCGGTTGTTTCATTGCCGGCGCAGATATTTCAGCCGTATTCCGGTGTGAAGACTTCTATTATTCTTGTTGACCGTAAGCTTGCACGTGAACGTGACTCAATAATTCTTGTGAAAGTGGAGAATGATGGATTTTCGTTGAATACGAACAGAAACCCTATCGATAAAAACGATTTATCCGGAGCGCTAAAGATACTACGTGCTTGTAAAGCTGACCATTCGCTGAAATTACTGAAAAAAGATTCTGAGTTAAAGAATATTAAGTACTCCATTCTAAACAGGAAAGAATTTGAAAAAATAGACAGCTACAAAGCATACACAACCGGATGGGAATTATGCAAGAAGGTGTTTGTTAAAGTTACTACCGCCCGCACCGAATATGACGAAGCAAAGAAAAACAAACCCACTGAGAAAGAGCGCACAGAGAAAACTTGGATTCGCAGATGGGAAGAATTCCGCTCACGAACAAATTACAACAAAACTGAGTTAGGAAGCGAACCAGAATTTAAAACCTGGTTTGAAGAAAACCTGAAAGAAGCTTGTATTGGTTACGGCGAAGACCCTCACGCTGCTATTAAGATGAAAAAAGGCGGCGTGTATTTTCCGGAAGAGCTAAAGAAAAGCATTGACTACCAGAGGGAGTTCAATCTAAGTTATGACAAGTACACATCTAACCGAACAGGAAAAACAAACAAAAGCGAATGGTCTTTGGTAAATATTGGAGATAAGAGATTCTTTTCTATTGAATCGGGTGGAACGCCAGATACGGACAATGGTCGATTTTGGAATGGTGACATATCGTGGGTGACTTTGGTGGATTTACCTCAAGAGAATGTAATTACAGAAATTAGACAAACAGTGAGAAGGATTTCAAAGGAAGGGCTTGAAAACTCTAATGCAAAACTTCTTCCGGTGGATTCTATTCTCGTTTCCTCAAGAGCAACCATTGGTAGAATCGGCATCAATAGAATTCCGCTTGCGACAAACCAAGGATTCAAGAACATTATTATTAACGATAGAGCTACTGTTGATACAAAATATGTGGCATACGTTCTCACACAACTCGTCGATAAAATGATCGAATTAGGATCAGGTGCGACATATAAAGAAATATCTAAAAGCAATTTTGCCAGCCTTACTATCCCTCTCCCACCGCTCGAAATCCAGCAAAAAATTGTTGCAGAGATCGAGGGATACCAAAAAGTGATAGACGGCTGCAATGCGGTTATCGAAAACTATAAGCCGACGTTTAAGATTGATGAGAAGTGGGAGAAAGTGAAGCTTGGGGATATTTTCGTGAACGTGAAAGATCTGTGTGAACCCCGCCAACTAAATTCCGAGGTAAATTACATTGGTCTGGAAAATATTGAATCACAAACTTGTAGGCTTATCGGAAATGTTCAACACCATTCAAATAACATAAAGAGCACAAAGATATTATTTAAACCCAATGATATTTTGTATGGTAAACTAAGGCCTAACTTAAACAAGGTATGGTTATCAAACATAGAAGGAATCTGTTCAACTGATATTATCGTTTTACGAGCAAAATCGAAAGATGTCGAACCCCTATTCTATACTTCACTTTTTCGTGGAAAAGAATTTAACGATGAGATGTTAAAGGGGATTAAAGGCGCACAACTTCCGCGAATCAGCTTCGAACACATGGCATCCTATGAATTACCTAAACCAGAAATATATCGTCAAAGAGAAATCGTAGCAGAAATAATATCTGGTGATAAAACCATTGAAGCTTGTATGTTTCTAAAATCCAAGATGGAATCACAAATCAAAGAAGTGATAGACGGCGTGTGGGGGAAGGCGACAAATTGATGGAAAGAATATAAATCTTTAGTATATTATTTTGAAAACTTAAGAATAATTATTAATAAAGTGCGTGAAATATGGGTCGGTCAATTCCAGCATTAGTTAATCCTCTATTACTTATATGGGCGCGGAACGAAGCAGGTTTTACAAATGAGGAAGTAGCTTATAAAATCAAACGCTCCGTAAATGAGCTGCGTGCATGGGAATCTGGTGAAGAAAAACCGACATTAAGGCAAGCTGAGAAATTAGCCCAGATTTATAAAAAACCTTACTCTGTTTTTACACTTTCAGAACCGCCTCGAACCACACCTTTGGCAACTGAGTATCGCCGTTTACCAAACGTAACTCCCGGTAAAGAATCGCCTGAACTTAGGTTTGCATTACGCGATTTACTGTATCGCAGACAAGTAGCTTTAGAACTTTTCGAAGATATTGGCGAATTACCTGAGAAGTTTTCGTTACGAGCAAAACTATCGGAAAGCGCCGAAGATTTATCAAGACGTATTAGAAACCTTCTCCACATCACTTCAGATAATCAATTTAGTTGGCAAAACGACTCACAGGCTTGGAGAGCATGGAGGAATGCCGTTGAAGCGGGGGGAATTCTGGTGTTATTATTCTCCGATGTTGAGCACGAAGAAGTACGCGGCGTATCCTTGTTTCATCCCGTGCTACCCGTTATTGGAATTAATACAAAGGAAATTGCGGCTTCACGACCATTTACATTGATGCATGAATTTATTCACGTTCTATTGGCAAACGGTGATGAAGAAAAACCTGCCATTGAAGAAAAACATTCTAACGCAGAATGGAAAAAAATTGAAGAATTTACTGAGCAGGTAGCCGGAGGAATTTTGTTGCCGGCAGAGCTGCTTAATCGGGAACACTTGATACAAACCAGAATGCCATCAGCATATTGGAACATTCAAGAGATTCAACAATTAGCACGAAAGTATAAAGTTACACCATTAGCTTTTGCAACCCGGCTTCTTATGCTTGGCAGGATGAATCCAACATCTTATCGGAATTGGAAAGATACATGGAAAGAATATTTGGATCAACATCCACAGAAAAAATTTGGGATCGCAACCCCGGCAGAGAAATCCCTTAACCGTAACGGGCTAACATACACAACACTTGTTATCGATGCATTGAACATGGAAAGAATAACACCCGTACATGCATCGAAATATTTGAATATCAATTATCCTTATGTTGAAGAACTACGCCTTCATATCGCTTTTGGAGAACCATTATCATCTTATAGGAAGAAGGGAGAATAATGTATTCAGTAGATACGAACATTTTCATTGATTGGTGGGAAAGACGATATCCACCCGACATATTTCCTTCGGTTCAGAAAGCCATGGAAGAATTGGTTTCTTCAAAAAAACTCTTCGCACCAACGCGTGTCCGTAAAGAGATAAACGATGTTGGTTCACCGGGTTTGCAACAGTGGGCAAAGGAACATAAAGAAATCTTTATTCAACACGAAGAAGAACTTCAAGAGATTGCGGTAAAAATCCAGCACGACTACCCCGATCTGATTGAAACTACCACTCTCGAAGATGAGGCTGACCGATGGGTCATTGCACTTGCTAAACTTTATGAAAAGAAAAATTGGATTGTTGTAACGCATGAAACAAGTGTAAAAACAAAATTGAAACGAAAACAAGAACCTAAAAGAAAATTATATATACCCGACGTATGCCGATCAATGAATATCGAATGCATCGAATTTCTTAAACTGATGAGAAAAGAAGGGTGGAAATTTTAATATTTGGTTTTTATTTGAAGCTACCATTTATTTTTCCTTAGATTTTTGATGGTGAAATCGTATTCATGCCCAATAATTCCATATTGCTTAAATTACTTACATCAACAATTCATATTTAATCATTTGAGAACAAACCATGCAATTGACAATTAATCACAAATCAATCAAAGCCCCACACGGGGCACATCTTACATGCAAGGGTTGGATTCAGGAAGCTGCAATGCGGATGTTGATGAACAATCTCGACTCAGAAGTTGCCGAGAAGCCGGAAGAGCTTATCGTTTACGGAGGAACCGGAAAAGCCGCCCGCAACTGGGAATGTTATGAGGCAATTGTTCGGAGCTTGAAATCACTGGAGAATGATGAAACACTTCTTGTTCAATCGGGAAAGCCGGTCGGCATTTTTAAAACTCACGCCGATGCGCCCAGAGTTCTGATATCCAACTCGATGTTAGTTCCACATTGGGCAACATGGGATGAATTCCGCCGTCTCGAAGGACTTGGTTTAACTATGTACGGACAGATGACCGCCGGAAGCTGGATTTACATCGGTACACAAGGAATTTTACAAGGGACTTACGAGACGTTTGCAGCGTGCGCCGATAAATATTTTGGCGGAAGTCTTGCCGGAAAATTTCTTCTCACTGCCGGACTTGGCGGGATGGGCGGCGCACAACCACTTGCCGCGACCATGAATGGTGCAACTTGTCTTGTTATTGAAGTTGATCGTTCTCGAATCGAGAAAAGACTCAACACAAAATATGTTGATAAAATGACAAACAATCTTGATGAGGCATTGCAGTGGATACAGAATGCACGAGCTAAGAAGGAAGCATTGTCGGTAGCACTTTTAGGAAACGCCGCGGATGTTCTTCCGGAACTTGTCCGCCGTGGAATCACACCGGACGTTCTTACCGATCAAACATCGGCACACGATACTTTGAACGGTTACGTTCCGCATGGGTTAGCTTACGAAGACGCGCTTGCACTTCGCAAATCTAATCCCGAAAAATATATCGCAATGTCAAGAGCTTCAATAATCGAACATGTGAAAGCAATGATTGAGTTGAAGAATCGCGGTGCAGTTACATTCGACTATGGTAACAATATTCGCGGTGAGGCGCTGGCTAACGGATTGAAGAACGCATTCGATATTCCCGGATTCGTGCCGGAATATATACGGCCGCTTTTCTGCGATGGTAAAGGACCATTCCGCTGGGCGGCACTTTCAGGTGACCCGGAAGATATTTACCGAACCGACCGTGCTGTGATAGAAACATTTCCTGACAACAAACCTCTTTGCCGTTGGATTGAAAAAGCACAGAAGGAAGTGACATTTCAAGGACTTCCTGCCCGTATTTGCTGGCTCGGTTACGGTGAGCGAGCGAAGATGGGAAAAATATTTAACCAGTTGGTTGCAAAAGGTGAAATGAAAGCACCGATCGTTATTGGACGAGATCATCTTGACTGCGGCTCTGTTGCTTCGCCAAACCGTGAGACAGAAAAAATGAAAGATGGGAGCGATGCGATTGCCGATTGGCCCATTCTCAACGCATTACTCAATGCTGTTGGTGGTGCGAGCTGGGTAAGCGTGCATCACGGCGGCGGTGTTGGTATTGGAATGTCTATTCATGCAGGAATGGTTGTTGTAGCAGATGGGACGAAGGAAGCGGAACGAAGACTTGAGCGAGTTCTCACATACGATCCCGGCATGGGCATCATCCGCCATGCCGATGCGGGCTATGATCTGGCGATAGAAAACGCAAAGAAGTTCGGCGTGAAGGTACCGATGATGAAGTGAATATCTGAACTATGATCAACTTGATTATGGGACATCAAATCATAAATATTATAGAGACTTAATATAAATTCTTATATGCTTATGAAAAAACAAATCCCATCTCGTACACCGTTACAGTTCCGGGATGGGATTTATTAATACAATGCTAACGCTGAACCCGTTGAGTAGGGTTAATGTTTTATCGTATCGTTATCTGAGAAGCAGCATCTTCTTTACGTCTGTAAATGTTCCAGTTGTAAGTCGATAAATATAAATTCCACTTGGTAAATTGCTTGCATTAAACTCAACCGATTTGTATCCGGCATCTTGCATTCCATCCACAAGCATCACTACTTCTTGCCCGAGCATGTTATAGATTTTCAGTGTGACGTAAGATGCGGAAGGCAATCCAAACTGAATTGTTGTGCTGGGGTTAAACGGATTCGGGTATGCATCCATCAATATAAACCTGTCAGGAATCTTCGGTATTTCATATTTCACACCAGTGACGTTCGAATCAATATCCATTGTCGTTATGTAAATGTCTGCCGTGTCGGAGAGATTGGAGCTGTTGCCGCTGAATGGGACACTCAGATATCCAAAAATTCCTTTTCCATTTTCATCCACAGCAAGAGAAAGAGAACGTTCTTCACTTTCAGTACTGCGTGAAACCCGTTGCGACCAAATGGGCTGCGTAATATTCGCATTACTATATGTAATGTTTCCTACTTCCGGCCACGCAAGAAGTAATTTACCGCCGCCCTCGGCGAGTTTCCCATTAATAAATTCCAGTCCCACATTATTGCTGTCGCCCAACCATAAAGTTGGCTGTTGCATCACATCTCCCAGAACACCGACAACAACGGAATCTTTTAGCCAGGCAAGAGCAGAACGCCCATCGCCAAGGTATGTACAATGCACCCCCCAATCGACAGAACCGTTATTTGTCAAACGTGCAGGTGATGACCATACTGTGCCATTCCATAAACTTGCGAACACTTCCCAGTCTCCCGGTGTGGAGAGGTCGCCGTCTGTGTCAAGAACCAATGCCACGAGTGAAGTGTCGCTGCTTCGGTTTGCCGCTTCCCAGTTGTGGACACCTGTAAGCAAATTAGAGACAACCGTAGGTGTTCCCCATCCCGCTCCGTTCCATCGAACCGAAATCAAACTTGCAGGATCCGAAACATTTCCGAATATCGTGTTGCCGCTTGTCGACTCCCACACAAGAAGCACACTGCCGTCAATTCCTCTAGAAAGACGCGGTGAGAAATCATAGTCGTTTATGTTTCCATAAGTGCCGGTGTTTTGCACCGTTCCGTTGTTGGCATCAAGGATCGCGTACTGAATATCGAAACCCTGAAAATAACCGGCAACGTAAATTGCGGTATCAGGGGGAATGTCTGTTGTCAGGTTTCGTTCCCAGCAGACGATGATGTGTCCTGTATTATCAAACGCAGCTGTCGGTTTTTGATCAACTTGAATGTCTGAATCCAAAAATATATTTGGACCCCAGGTTGTGCCATTGAAAATCTTTACTCCTATATCACCGGACGGGCGAGCTGCGCTCCCATTAAAGTGCGACCATGCAATTACTTGCCTTCCGTTTGGCCCGAGTGCGACGGTGGGTGTTCCATCGCTGGGTATTCCAGAAACAATCAATGTATCTTGTTCCGCCATGGAAGTAAGAGTTGCTGTATTGGATTTATTTATTTTTTGTAAGAGGTCAAATGAACCAGTTTTGCTTCCTCCAACAAAAAATCCTGGTGAACCGCCACCAGGCCATGAATACTGACCATGGAACAACTGGACGTCCGACGGTCCGAACACTGTGAACTCAAACGTCATCTGTGCATCGGTGTCAAATGTTGGGATGAACACTCGTACTGTCATCGCCCCTGTGCCTGATGCCCGAAAAGGAAACAGGTTGATGAAAGGACGGATGAATATCCTTCCCTGCCCCGAGCCACCGGTAAACTGAATGCTGCTGCCTGCTTGATAATTTGCGGTGATACCGATGGAGCCTCCGACCTCGGCCCCGAGACTCGCAAGGCTTCCAATCGCAGTTCCTAATTGGCGTATCTCACCCATGAGCGGGCCGGACGTCGCCGGAAGGAGGGAGGAGAGAGACGTCCCCCAGCTGTAGGTATGAGACACAGAAACAGTGGCTGTGAGACTGCCATCTAGATTCAGAGATCTGCATGCAAGAGTAGTGTTCGTTGTTCCCGATGTTGATAGGTTGAACGACTCGCCCGCAAGGGAGAAATCGGAATTCAGGCCGACGTCTTCATTTGTGATTGTGCCTCCGGCTGAAGATGCGCGCAGAGTAACATGTCCCTGTGTACTAAGGAAGCCAAGAGCGCCGCCGATAAATGGAATGCTGCTGATAAATGGCATGTTGGGAACAATGGCTGGGTCAGGAAATAAAAAAGTCTTTGAATAGATTGCATCGCAGCTTGCACCGGATCCAATAATAGAGCCTGCCGGACCAGCCCATTCCGGAACGGTTGTTCCGCAAAACTGGTAAGTAAAATCAGGTGAGGTTCCGGCACAGCTCATTACCTTTACAACCATCGTGTTTGTTCCCTCTGAGATGCCTGCCATGTTGTATGTTGTTGTTGCGATATCGCCAGATAGGTTGCCCTGATGCACGTCACCGTTCAGATTAAAGGTCACGGAACGGCCTGCTTCTGGCACACCCTTCCAATCTATGGTTGCGGTGAATGGATTGACGAGTGATACACCGACGAGGAAAGTTTGCGAACAGCTAGGAGTAAGACTTTTAACTTCCGGGTCGAGCCTAAGATTTTCAGAAAACTGGGAGGTATTTCTATTGGGATCTGTCTGCGTTACCGTTGGTTGCTTGCAGTTCGTGTTCGTAACGGGAATTTCAAACGTGCCGTCCCCAATGGCTGTTCCAGTTGCAAGCCAGGTTTTTCCCTCACCTGCACCAGACGGATCCGGTTCAGCTTCGTAGACATCGATGCGGGCATCGGGAATAGCACCATGCCCGTAAAGAATTCCTTCCTTCAAACTGTCTATGATCGGAGGAAGAATTCCCGCCTGCGCAGAAGTTTTAATTTTGATGCCCAAATCACCATTATTAAAAATACTGTTCTTCCTGAAAGTATTTCCTTCCGGAATCCCTCCGAATGTCTGCTGATTATCTACATAAATACCAGGACCTGTATTAAATGCGATCGTGTTTCCTTCGTACGGAGCGAGCAAACCTTCTCCGACGATGTTGTCGTTGGATGGACCCTGAAAGATAATGCCAAGTGCATTTGGCAATGGATTAAGCCCTGATACATCAGTTCCGATTTTATTTCCAGTAATAACATTATTGGTTGAAAGAGATACACCGGCAATTGAAGTTATGCTAATGCCTGTCGTTCCGTTAGAGGAAATGACGTTATTCTCAATTCTATGTCCTGCACTGCCTATATTAATTCCTGCGCTGTTGTTTCCGCGAGCAAACTCGCCGGTAATGTTTGTGCCTATAAAGTTTCCCTTGACTATCATGGCACTATTGCCAACTTCGTCCTCACCAAGTTTAACTCCGGTTTGGTTATTGGATATGACGTTCCTTTCATCAGGCAAGTCGCCCCCGAGTGTACCAGTACCTTGCATCTGAACACCTGTGCCATTAGGTATGATTGTCGCGCCATCGGCTCCGAAACCAATATAATTTCCTTGTATGGTCATATTTGTTCCAGCGGCCATAATACCGGCATATGTGTTTCCAGATATAATATTTCGTTCGTTTGGTGTTCCTCCGCCGATAATATTGTCTGCGCCCCCTGAGATACCTATACCAACAAAATTGGCAAGTGCAGTATTTCCAGTTGCATCAACACCGATATAATTTCCGATAACGGTATTACCATTGCCTCCAATGCTTATTCCCATTACCGCGCAGCCGCCAATGACGTTTCGGTCTTGTTCTGAAGGACCGCCAATCGTACAATTATCAACCACACCGATGCCGACGCCGCCGCTTAATATATTAACGCCTTTTATAGTACTGTTAGAACCAATAGCGCAAACCGATTCCTGAGAATTGACTCGAATAATTATATTTGTAATCGTGATATTATCATCACCATAAAATCCGATGCCGCTGCTATTTATTGTGATTGCTCTATTATTTCCAATAATTTGTGAATTGTCAGGAATGAAAAAATCTCCGGTCGTTCCAATTGTTCCACTCACTCCAAAATTTACTGTAACTGAATGGCCTCTATTTGCTGCCTCCTCAAGCGCTGCACGCAAAGTACATAATCCCGTTCCATCGTTGCAGACACCATCACTCGATTCATCAAAACCAGTGTCTGGGTTATCCCAGGCGCCGCCGTCACCTAGGGATGTCACGCTATAACTATCCTGTGCAACTATTGCAGTTGACATAAAAGCTGTAATCAAAAATAAACTAAAGAAAATAGTTCTGACAATACAATTCATATTATACCCATTTCGGTTAATCAGTGAAGAATTACTGCGCACCCTAATTTATAAACATTTTTTGTGACTAAATTATTTTATAATAATTAACATTTATGCCATCCTTATTTCATTAAAATCATCTTCCGTGTTTCCACAAAAGAACCAGCTTGTAATTTGTAGAAATAAATTCCTGATGACAGTTGTGAAGCATTAAAATCAACTTCGTAACTTCCCGACTTCTCATTGTCGTTGACCAGCATTGCTACTTCTCTACCGAGTACATCAAAGACTTTCAACGCGACGTGACTTTGTATTGGCAACTGGTAGCTTATTGTCGTACTCGGATTGAAAGGGTTGGGGAAATTTTGCGCAAGCGTAAATGTATTTGGTTCCGTGTTCTCCGACACTGGAAGGGTGAGAGTATCCGTTGACCCGATAGCAAACTCAGAGAACGAATCAAACGGAATATTGCTTGTTAAGAACCCACTACTGAAAGTTCCACTGAAGTTACCGCCAATATTTTGCCAGGGGTCGCCAGAACCGGAACGTTTCAGCCATACAAGACAAGCGCCACATCCGCCAACGGTTACGCCAAAGAGATCTTCTGTCGCAATTCGCATATAACCATTCGTAAAGATCATCCCTTTGTTCAGCACACGCCAAAAGTATTTACCAATGCAGATAATACCGGATGGGAGTTCTCCGAGTGCCGCTGGTTCCTGATAGTAAAAAACCGTCACCGAATCCGAAATAGTAACATCACCAATAAATGTGAGAAAGGTGTTACCGAATGAAGTAGCTGATCCTGTTCCGACCGGTGGTATTTCAACATTCACTGCGAATGGAGTAGGGGTGATCATCTCCGACACCGGGCGATTCCAGACGCCGTTGCCATCGGTTCCGGCAAAGAGAATCCCGCTGGAGACAGCAAGAGACCGAACACTGGTGTTCGCCAAGCCGGTATTAACTGCAGTCCAGCTAGTGCCGTTGTTCGTAGTAAGATAGACGCCACCACCACCAGTCCCGGCAAAGAGGTCTGTGCCGCTAGAGGCAAGAGCGTAAACATACCCCGAGGTCAAGCCGGTATTTACAGCAGTCCAGCTTGTACCGTTGTTCGTAGAAAGATAGACACCGCTTAGTGTACCCGCAAAGAGATTCGTATCGCTCACAGCCAAAGAATAAACATGAGAGCTCAACAAGCCGGAATTGACCGCGGTCCAGCTTGTGCCGTTATTCGTGGAAAGAGAAACGCCGCCGCCATCTGTGCCCACAAAGAGATTCGTCCCGCTAACAGCAAAAGATATAACGGGATAGTAAGCCAAGCCTGAACTGCTAGCCGTCCAACTTGCACCGTTGTTCGTAGAACGATAGACACCGTAGTTTAGAAACCCTGCAAAGATATTCGTCCCACTCACAGCTACAGAGTAAACATAATCATTTAAACCAGAAAAAACGTCCGTCCAACTTGTGCCGTTGTTCGTGGAAAGAAAAACGCCGAGAGAAGTCCCCGCAAAGAGATTCAACCCGCTCACAGCGAAAGAGTATATATAAGCATTCGTCAAACCGTTATTGACCTCCGTCCAATTTGTGCCGTTGTTTGTCGAAAGGAATACGCTGGTGGCCCCGGCAAACAGATTCGTGCCTGAGGCAGCAAGAGATAAGATAGAAGTGTTAGTCAAGCCATTATTGATCTCAACCCAGTTTGTGCCGTTGTTCGTGGAAAGAAAAACTCCATTGCCAGTTCCGGAAAAGAGATTCGTACCGGAAACGGCAAGAGCAGACACAGAAGTACTCGTCAAACCGTTATTAACCTCAAACCAGTTTGTACCATTGTTGACAGAAAGAAAAACGCCAACCGAAGTCCCAACAAAAAGATTCGTGCCGCCTGCCCCGTTGGGGGAAACAGCAAAACCAGTGATACCAGTGTACGAGGGCAAGCTGAGATTGACTGGTGTCCAGCTTGCGCCGTTATTGGTGGAAAGAAAGACACCGCCGCCCC
>CAYGZC010000279.1:0-2220 GCA_964354225.1 uncultured Chlorobiaceae bacterium
AATCAAAAGATGTTGCCGATATCGACAAGAGTTTGCTCGCGGAAATCGTTCACGGTGTGTTAAGATGGCAGGGGCGGCTCGATTGGGTTTTGAACGGTTTCACACATGGCAACTTTTCCAAATCGGAGGTTAATGTTCGGAATGCATTGCGGGTTGCGCTCTACCAAATACTTTTCCTGAATCATGTTCCACAATATGCGGCAGTATATGAAGCCGTAGAGTTTATTAAACGAATTCGCGGTGAGAAGTTTGCCGGCTTTGTAAATGCGGTATTACGAAATATTATCAGAACACTTGATGGTATCCACTATCCCAATCCGGAAGAAGACCTTGTTCAATATCTTGCAGTTTACTATTCTCATCCCACCTGGATAGTCAAGCGCTGGCTGAGTCGTTTTGGCAGGGAGGAGCTTGAGAAATTTCTTATTGCGAATAACGAAGTTCCTGGTTTAACACTTCGGATCAATAAATTAAAAATTAACGCACCGGAATTTCTTTCTCTCCTTGATAAACAGAACATCCCATATCAGGGATCAAGCTTCATCGATTATTTCATAAAGGTGAAGAGTCTTTCCGGTATATCACAAATGAATATATTTCAAAGCGGTTATTTTACGATTCAGGATGAGAGTGCAGCATTGCCGGTTTTACTTTTAGATCCTCGTCCGGGTGAGCGAGTAATAGATATGTGTGCGGCTCCGGGTGGTAAAACAACATTTATCGCCGAACTGATGCAAAACCAAGGTGATATTTTATCGGTAGATAAATATGAGAGTAAATTAAACATGATCAAGATGAGCTGTGAGCGGCTCGGTATCCAGAATGTTAGATTGTCAATTTCAGATGCAACACAACTCGATTCGTCGGCTGCCGACAAAGTTCTTGTAGATGCTCCTTGTTCCGGATTTGGAACTTTACGCAAGAAGCCCGATATAAAATGGAAACGTGAACCGGAAGATATTTCCCGACTTGCAAAACTGCAGATGAATTTATTGGAAAATGGTGCGAGATTGGTGAAACCGGGAGGTGTTCTGGTTTACAGCACCTGCACAACCGAACCGGAGGAAAATAGTTTACTTGTAAAGACATTTTTAGTACAGCAACCGGAATTTCACATCGATGATGCATCTAAGTTTGTCAATAAATCGGTTGTGACTGAAGAAGGATTCATCGAAACATATCCTCATCGCCACCATATTGATGGTTCGTTCTCAGCAAGGTTAATAAAAAATTCCAACACTTAATTCTCTAAATAATTTGTGGTGATCTTATGAAAGCTGTTATAAAACAAAAACCTCAGAATAATCAAGTCTGGCAAAAGGGCTTTCAGCTTGTAGAGAGAGAAAAACCGGTTGTTAAAAATCCTACCGATGTTCAATTCAAAGTTGTTGCCGCAGGTATCTGTGGAACGGATGTTGGAATTTATAATTCCAAAGATTCACTCAAGAATAGTATGGCTAATATATCATCCGAAGGCGTAACGATAGGACACGAATTTTGCGGTCGTATCACCGATGCTGGCTCTAAAGCAAAATTGAAGCTTGCCAATCAAGTCATTCAAAAATCAAGAGAGTATAAAGAAATTAATAGATTTGTTGAGAAACGAACTGCTGCACAAGTTGCGAAGGACAAATCTTTCATCGAGTTTCTAAATGAAAATTTTATTGCAACTGCTGAAATGCACATCACTTGCGGTGAGTGTGCTCAGTGTAAGCTTGGCGATTATCATGTTTGCACGAAGACGCTGATTCGTGGACTTCACGGGGATGGCTCATATGCAGAGTATCTTGTTTTACCGGTTGAGAATGTATTGATATTCAAGAATGGAGAGATACAGGAAGAAATAGTCGGTTTCATGGATGCGATTGGAAATGCAACACATACAGTGCAAGTGATAAAATCCATCAAAGGTAAAACTGTCGCCGTACTTGGTCTTGGTGTAATCGGATTAATGTCGGTTGCAATTGCAAAAGGTGCTGGTGCAAAGAAAATTTTGGTTACAGATGCCTCACATGGTGAGAACACGCACGAGAAGTTGGAGGCATTAAAATTTAAAATGGCTCGTTCTCTTGGCGCGGATATGTGCTTCGATGTTTCGATTCTAAAAGAAAAGGTAGAATTTTACAAAATTGCCAAAGAGCAAAATCACGGTGCCGGTGTTGATGCTGTCCTTGAAATGTCGGGAAGCTATCGTGCTTATGAAGATGCATTCAATATTGT
>CAYGZC010000280.1:0-14341 GCA_964354225.1 uncultured Chlorobiaceae bacterium
GTTTCATCATGTTATTCCTTAATATCATTATGAGAGAAAAATTAAGTTAACACCACACAAATATAAGTGTCCAATTCCATAATAAATGTGACTGACATCAATAGAGTTTTTATTGATATATTGATTTGGCAGATATAAAAATCCTTACTCCATGATCCTATTTTTTATGCGTATGTGAGGTGTTCTATAATATCCGTATTTTCCCTCCTTGCAAAAGACTTCAAAATTGGTTATTATTGGATGAGTTTTATTACTTTTCTATAATAAATACGATTAGAAATGAACAGATATTATGTCAGAGGAAAATAACATAGATCAAACTATTCAAGAAAATACAGAAAAAGAAAATCAAGATACGCCGATTCAGCTCCCTGAATTAACTGAACTTGATTTACTCAGTGGTAAGGTTGTTGAGCTTGAGAAAAGTGTCAACCAATATAAGGATCAGCTCTTGCGGAAAGCAGCAGATTTTGAAAATTACAAGAAACGCATCGAAAACGATTCAGCGACCATTGTTAGGTACGCTAACGAGGATTTAATCGAAAAGCTTTTACCTGTGCTTGATGATTTTGAGCGATCGTTTGATGCGCTCAAGAATTTAAATTCAGAAGGTGAAAGTTTTCTTAAAGGGATTGAGATGATTTATCAGAAATTCAAACGTGTACTTGAAATGCAAGGGGTGAAACCTCTTGAAGCCATAGGAAAACAATTTGATCCGGAACTTCATGATGCGCTGTTACAGATGCCTTCAAAGGATCACCCTCCGCATACTGTTATGCAAGAAGTAGAAAAAGGTTATTTGCTTCATGATCGAGTGGTCCGACATGCAAAAGTTATTGTTTCGGCTGAACCCCAAGGCAGCGATGAGCCACTCCAAAATAATATATCAGAAAGTGATTAAACGATTAGACAATGGCAAAACGTGATTATTACGAAATATTAGAAGTATCCCGCACTGCTTCTGCCGATGAGATCAAGAAAGCATATCGGAAAGCGGCGATGCAATGGCATCCGGATCGAAATCCGGGTAATAAAGAAGCCGAAGAAAGATTTAAAGAAGCCGCCGAGGCGTATGAAGTTTTAAGTGACGAGAACAAACGCAACCGATACAATCAATTTGGCCACGAAGGGTTACGCCCGGGGGCAGATTTCCATACGTACACAAACTTTGATGAAGTCTTCCGTCACTTCAGTGAAATGTTTAACACAGGATTTGGTGGAAGTATTTTTGAGGAAGTTTTTACTGGCGGCAGATCACAGAGTCGTAACCGATCTCAAACTGGAATCCCGGGTTCAGATCTTAAAATACAATTAAAATTAACACTTGAAGAAATTGCAAGCGGTATCGAGAAAAAATTAAAAGTCAAACGGTGGAAAACTTGCGATGTATGTAATGGTATGGGTGCTAAGGCGGGAACTGCGAAAGCGACATGCCCAAGCTGTAACGGCGCCGGCGAGATTCGGCAGATTTCCCGGTCTGTATTTGGACAATTTGTGAACATAACAACTTGCAGCAATTGTAACGGCGAAGGAAAAATAATTAAAGAGCGTTGCTCCGGATGTGGCGGCGAGGGCAGAGTCCACGGTGAGACAACAATAAAAGTGAATGTTCCTGCCGGTGTATCGGAAGGTAACTATATTCCACTGAACGATCAGGGAAATGCCGGACAAAGAGGTGGACCTCCTGGTGATCTAATTGTAATCATCGAAGAAGAACCACATAAAATTTTTACCCGGAGTGGAGATGAGGTGATACTTGATCTTTTAATCAGCTATCCACAAGCCGCTCTTGGTACTGAAGTTGAAATTCCAACATTGGGCGGCAGGGCAAGATTGAAGGTTGACCCAGGGACACAATCAGGAAAGATTCTACGAATGCGAGGGAAAGGTATTCCGAGTCTTCGTGGCAATTATCGAGGGGATCAACTTGTGCGCGTTAATGTCTGGATACCAACTCATCTTTCAAAAGAAGACAAAGAATTGCTGAAGGCACTTAGTAAGAGCGAAAATCTTCAGCCAAAAGATGGGGATAAATCTGCTCTCTCCGATAAAAGTTTCTTCGAGAAAATGAAGAACATTTTTTCTTAGATCAATGAAAATATTTATCAAATTCAACCAAACTTTTGGCTTTACTCAAATGGAAAGCCGGGTTGTGCTCTTCCTGATTCTTGTCTTTGTTATTGGTATCAGCATCAAAGTTTATAAATCGAAGTATTCAATTAAACCTGCTTATAATTATTCAGCAATGGATTCGGAATTCACCGCACGCTCTCAATCAATCGAAAATAATGATTCATCAGAAACTGATGACCCGCATGTGAGGGGTGGTAAAAATAAATTAGAGGCGAATATTAGAAAAATTTTAGAAACAGATAATCCAACTCAAAAGCTTGACATCAATAAAGCATCGAAAGAAGAATTTGTAAAACTTCCCGGAATTGGTGAAACGATGGCTGACAGGATTATTTTGTTTAGGAATGAAAATGGAGGGTTTACAGTCATTGAGCAGCTTACAAAAGTCAAAGGGATTGGCAAGAAGAAATTTGAGCGTATTGCACCCTATATCATGGTGGGAAAGTAAGCCATGGCGAAAGAAATTATTGCGGGTGTAAGTAGATCTGATAATATTGCTCACCTAACCGTTGTTGAAATTCGTAATCGCGATATCGAGCTTCTTCATCTTGAAGAATTATTAAGAAATAGTGAGGATGATTTTTGGTACCTTGATAGTATCTTGAATCCCAAAATTCGTATTATGAAAAAAGTATCAAAAGTCTCAGTGGCGTTAGATTCTACATCAGTTTTCTTACATTCATTTCCACTCGATACAACTCTAAACCAGTCAGAACAAAATGAACATATCCACTGGGAGATTGGCAACCTGATTCCTGAATATCAAGCATCAGATTACATTTACGATATGCATATTCTTCAAACACGGGCACGCGAGCAGGTTGCAGAGGTCTTGGTTGTTGCGGTTAAACAATCGGTGATTTTGAATCTCCAGGAAATACTATCAAAGCGAAAATTAGAATTACATGTCGCCGATGCGAGTTTTATTGGGGCGGATCACTCGTTGATAACAAATTATCCGGAAGTTAAAATCAAGAATGTCGCTATGATTTCCATCGACAAGAAACAAGTTGAAATCGGTTTAGTGAGCAACGGCAGATTAACCAAATACAGTTGCAAAAAAGATTTATCCTCAGAGCTTATCATACAGACGTTGCGAGGATTGCAACAGGATTTACCCGTAGTGGAAGCATATTTTTGCGGTACTTCAGTTTCACCAGTTGTGATAGATGGAGTTAAGAGTGCGATTGGTGTCAATTGTATCTTATTAAATCCATTCCGGCGAATGCTTGAGAGATCATCGGGAGATAAGTTCAATACTTATCTTGGAACATTCCATCGCTTTGCAGCTTGTGCCGGTTTGGCTATTTGGAGACAGTAACATGCGAATTATTACTGGTAAGTTTAAAGGCAGAAAGTTATCATCGTTGGATGATAGAACCGTACGACCTGCAACAGATCGGGTAAAGAGTACAATTTTTAATATGCTTCAAAATCGATTGCGGCTTGGTGGTGCTGATGTATTGGATTTATTTGCAGGAAGCGGAAACCTGGGCTTTGAAGCATTAAGTCGTGGGGCTAAACAGGTAGTATTTGTTGATGATTCAAACGATGTTTTAAATATCGTTAAAAAAAATGCTGAGCAATTAAATTGTCTCGATATGTGCAATATTATTCAGATTGATGCGGAATCGTTTCTCGAGAAGACAGACAAAAGCTTCGATTTGATATTTGCCGATCCACCGTACGCTTATGAGAGAACAGTAGAGATTCCAGGAATAATTTTTAAAAGGAAGTTACTTACAGCAGATGGATATTTAATAATAGAGCATTCGAAACACACGAAGTTTGTGGAGTCGAAGTTGTATCATATGGAAGTGCAGAAAGAATTCGGCAACACGCGTGTGAGTTTCTTCATCCATCCAAGAGAAAAAGGAGATGAAAAATGAAAACTTCAGTATATCCCGGCACGTTCGATCCGATCACATACGGGCACATCGACATCATTGAGCGGGCAAGAGAAATATTTGATAAAGTGATCGTCATGGTTGCACAAAATCCTGAAAAGCAGCCGCTATTCACCGATACTGAAAGGGTGACGATGATTAAAAAAGTGGTGAGCAAATATAGAAACGTAGAGGTTGATAGTTATGATGGCTTGCTTGTCGAATTTGCGAAGAGAAAAAATGCAACTGCAATCGTCAGGGGATTACGTGCAGTCTCCGATTTTGAGTATGAATTCCAGATGGCTTTGATGAACCGTAAGCTTGAAGCCAATATTACAACGGTATTTCTTATGCCGCATGAAAAATATACCTATCTCAATTCAAGTCTTGTTCGGGAGATATCCAGATTAGGCGGGGATGTATCTGAGTTTGTACCGCCGGTTGTTCGGCAACTTCTCTCAAAGAAAATTAAAAGTTTAAGGAATTAATTTGTGAAGTCTCAATCTTTAAAAGTTCAGCAGATTGAAAAATCCAGAACCGCCGTCTTGACTGGTTTGGCAAATCAGATGCGGCGCGAAGGTGTTGATGTAATTGCTTTAACTGCCGGTGAACCGGATTTTCCAACTCCCACACATATCAAGCAAGCGGCAATCAAAGCTATTGAAGAAAACTTCACACACTATACTTTACTCGAAGGTATACCTGAATTAAAGGATGCTATTGTTCAAAAGTTTAAGCATGATAACAACCTACATTTTGAACCATCACAGATATTAGTTTCTTGCGGAGCAAAGCAATCTATATATAATACGTTGGAAGTTTTGTGCAATCCGGGTGATGAAGTCATCATCCCGGCGCCATATTGGGTTACGTTACCATCTATGATTAAACTGGTCGGTGCAACGCCGAGAATTGCTGATACTACGCCGGAAACAAGATATAAAATTACTGCTAAGCAATTGCGCAATACAATCAATGCAAGGACCAAAGTGTTTTTATTTAATTCACCTGCAAACCCAACCGGCGCTGTGTATTCGCAGGGAGAGCTTGAGGAGCTTGCAGAAGTTATTAGACAGACCGGCATATATGTTATTGCCGATGAGATTTATGAAAAGATTATTTTTAATGGAGCGAAACACTTCAGTATAGGAAGCATCAAGCAGATAAAGGATCAAGTCATTACTGTGAATGGAGTATCGAAAGCTTATGCGATGACAGGATGGAGGATCGGTTACCTCGGTGCCACCGGAGAAATCACGCGTGCATGTGCAAAAGTTCAGGGACAGATTACTTCCAACGCGAACTCAATTGCCCAGCGTGCTGCAGTCGCAGCTTTAACAGGTTCTCAGGATGATGTTGAAACAATGCGGAAAGAATTTGAGAAGCGGAGGGATTTTGGTGTCGAACAGCTATCAAAAGTTTCTGATCTGGAATATGGCAAACCGCAAGGCGCAATTTATTTTTTCCCCTCTGTTAAATCGTGCGTTGGAAAACGAGTTGATGGAAAACTAATGAAAGACGATGAAGATATCTGTCGCTTTCTATTGGATGAAGAACATCTAGTTGTTGTACCGGGAACACCATTTGGAGGAAAGAACCATTTTCGCATGTCGTTCGCTTGCTCGATGAAGGAATTGGAAGAAGGGATGAAACGTCTGCGAAGCGGATTCAAAAAGTTACAGGCGGGATTTTAATAGAATGAAGTACGATAAAACTTAAGAGTATTGTTGGTTGATACCAACCTTGCGAAGGTACTCTGAGAACCTCCCGAAGGTTAATTCCATTCAATCAGAGCAAACCTTCGGGAGGTTAAGGTTTACTCACATCATCTCACCAAAACGTTTTCTTGTCCGTTGGCGTTTAGTGCTACTAAACGCTAACCAAGTTGCGTTTGGTACACTAAAGAATTTATTGAGATAAACCTCCGACTTCTCACCCGATTATAGCCCGACAGAAGTCGGAGGTTTTTTAGAAGGACTCAACAAAAACATACTCGTGAGGAAAAAAGGTTTGTAAGAAACAGACGTAATTTTTGGTAGCTTGAGCGACTGGTCAGGCAGCACATCAAAGTAACTTGAGAATCATTGAAGTAACGAACAAGATGAATCCAGCTATGAAGACAGGAAATCTTGTTTTCAGGGCAATTAAATCAATGTAGAAAAGCACGCGTCCCCACCTTTCCTGCAGGGGAGAGTCGAGTATTCTTTCTCGTATACTATCAAATTCGACTTTGTAAGCTTGCGAAATGCGGTCAACCACTTGTCGAATTCGAGCACTTACTGCAGTGGAAGCTTGATCAATACGGCTTTAGCATTTGAAGATGAATTAGGCTGAAGATTAGCTACTTCTTGATTGGCGATTGGAGGGATGATAAGATCAAGGATCCCTTTTAGCTCACGACTATGCGCTTCGGACATTGTCTTGAGTTCGGCTGTCAAGAGTTTCTGTCTCTTTGGCCATCGAAGTGCGAACCATAAATTGAACAAAACGCTTAGTCCGAGAAATGCAAGAGCGAGACTCAAAGTTAATTTGAGAACGTCGGCCAATACAGAAGAATTCTGAAACAGCACTCCTGCCGCTGCAAGTAGAGCCACGGAAATTGTTATTGTTGTTATTTCTTGAAAGTTGCGATTAGTATCTATTGACATTCTACCTCCTAGGTGCTGTCCGATTATTAATATATAGTTTCAACAAAACATTTTTTCCTTTTCATTCTGCTTCGCTTGGCGTACAATTTAGCAAATATCAGGTTTAAGGTCAAGCGCTCGATATTCTTTTATTATGTCTTCTTATCAAGAAATTAAAATGATGGAATGGTTAATAACTTGACTATATTTTCCAAATCTGTGAATTTTACTGAGATACCATTAAAAGATTTTGAGTAGGTACGATCAACATCATTCGCTACAACAAAGAATTCAGTTTTCGGATATTGTTTGTTGAATGCAATTAAGTTTGTAGCATCATAATTATCTGCCGACCATTTACATTCAATGGCGATTAACGGGCTACCTTTTCTACGAAAAATAAAATCGATTTCATGTCCACGTTTATCCCGCCAATAAAGCATATCACGGGTTTGGAGATGGGCGTATAATTCATTCAAAACGAAATGTTCCCACAACACTCCTAAATCTTCGTTTCGTAATTGGTGCCATCCACGGTAATAGCAAACAAATCCGGTGTCGAATGTATAAACTTTTGGTGCAGCAATGATTTCTGATGCGCGTTTGGAATGAAATGGACGTATTACATGAGCGATAAAGGTAGTCTCCAATACCTTGAGATAATTCAAGATAGTCCCACGGCTTACTTCACAGGGTGCCGCGAAGCTTGTTGCTTCGAAGATGCCGCCGCTTTGTATTGTCAATAGCTCAACAAATTTCTGAAAAGAATGACGTCGTTCCAGGCGAAATAACTCTTGGATATCTTTCGCCCAAAAACTTTCTATCCATTCTTGATAATCCTGTTCAATCATCTTATCTGATAAAAAGAAGGGGGGCATACCACCAAATTGAAGACGATGTTTTAGATCGGTTTGCTTGAAATCTTTTAAGTCATCGGTTATCATCGGAGTAAGCAAAAGTTCAACTTTTCGTCCGGCGAGTGTATCTTTGAATTTCGTTGTTATGCCAAGTGTAGACGATCCCGTTGCGATGATTTTTACTTTCGGATAATGATCGGCTGCAATTTTTAAAAGTTCAGACGGGTTTTTCAAACGATGAACTTCATCCAGCACTATGCGCTTACCCTGCTTGTCGGCAAGGAACGATTGTGGATCGTTTTCCATCATTCTTCGTACTCTGGGCAGCTCACAATCGAAATATTCAATTTCCGGAATACTCTGAGAGAGCACTGTTTTTCCAACCCGTCGCACTCCCGCGAGCCAGATTACTGACCGTCGTTTCCATGCGTTTTCTATTTTTTCTAACCAAAATTGCCGTTTTATCATGAGATCCAATATAAGAATCTGTTGTACTAAACGCAAGTCTATTGACGTTTAGTGTCACTAAACGCTAACCGAGTTGCGTTTGGTAAACAAATAAAAGGCTCCGACTTCTTTAATGAAATCGGAGCTTTGAAAGACGTAGTAGACGGTCATTGACCGTAGTTGTTGATTCCTTGCTTCGCCGATCGGGTGATCGGCTAGTACATTTACACCTTCGGTCCCGCCTTAATCACTTCTATCGGACAGCCAGCTTCAAACTTCTTGAAGTTTTCGATGAAGCGACTTGCGAGTTGTTTGTACTTTGTCATGTGCGCTTCTTTGCTGTGCCAGGATGCCGATGGGTTGAGAACGCTTGCGGGAACGTCCTCGCATGTCTCAGGTACCTGGAAGCCGAAGATCGGATCGGTTGTGAACTTTACATTGAGCAGTTTACCGTTCATAGCGGCATTCAGCAACGCACGTGTGTATTTGATACTGATGCGCTTGCCCACGCCGTATGGTCCACCTGTCCAACCGGTGTTTACTAACCAGCAGTGTGAGCCGTACTTCAACATTTTCCGTTTTAGTAAATCGGCATAAACGGCTGGATGATGTACCATGAACGGTGCACCGAAGCACGCGCTGAATGTCAGCTCAGGTTCTTTGCCAAGCCCCATCTCCGTGCCTGCAACTTTCGTAGTGTAGCCGGACATGAACTGGTACATCGCCTGCTCTGGTGAGAGCTTCGCAATCGGCGGCATAACGCCAAGTCCATCACACGTGAGAAGGATGATGTTCTTAGGGTGTCCGCCAACTTTCTCGGGCACCGCGTTATCTATGTATTCCAACGGATACGATGCACGTGTGTTTTCTGTAATTGTCGGGTCATCGAGATCGATCATGCGAGTAACTGGATCGTAAACAACATTCTCCAAAATTGTTCCAAATTTCCGAGTGCAGGCATAAATCTGCGGTTCTGCGGTAGGTGAAAGCTGAATCACTTTAGCGTAGCAGCCGCCCTCAAAATTGAATATTCCATCATTGCTCCAGCCGTGTTCGTCGTCGCCAATAAGCCCGCGGTTCGGATCAGCAGAAAGTGTCGTTTTTCCCGTGCCGGATAGTCCGAAGAACAACGCAGTATCTTTATCTTTCCCTATATTCGCCGAACAGTGCATTGGCATAACACCTTCAAGCGGAAGAAGAAAATTCATTACCGTGAATATCGATTTCTTTATCTCACCCCCGTACGCAGTGTTACCGATGATTCCAATCTTCTGTTCAAAGTTCAGGAGAATAAATGTTTCAGTCGCAGTTCCATCAATTTGAGGCAATCCTTTGAACGAAGGTATCGACATAATCGTAAAATCGGGAACGTGGCGTTTATATTCTTCCGTTGTCTTGGGAAGAATAAACATATTCCGTGCAAACGCACTATGCCACGCCTTCTCGGTGATAATGCGAATCGGTAATTTATATTCTGCATCCGCTCCTGCATAGCAATCTTGCACGAATAAATCACGACCCTGCAAGAAACCTTGCAGTCGACTGAACACCTCGTTGAACTTATCCTGATTGAAGGGTCGGTTGTATTCGCCCCACCATACTTTATCTTGTGTGGATGGTTCCCTCACAACGAACTTATCGTTCGCAGAGCGTCCGGTATGTTTGCCTGTATGCGCAATGATCGGTCCTAATTTGGAAATCCTTGCTTCGCCTCTAAAAGTAATTTCTTCATACAGCGCTTCGGTTGGTAAATTCCAATAAACGGTATTAAGATTCGTCAAGCCGAGGTTATCAAGTCCGTAATCACTCTTGAGTGCTTTAGCTTGATCCTGTGCGGGTGTTTTAATATTCAGTAGGTTGTTCATAGCCAATCCCTCACTAATTTACGTTCGCCAATAAAAATTTCGTTCGGTGAATTGGGATCGAGTGCCCATTTGATGCGTTCGATACCTTGCTTGATCTCTTTGATTGTTCCACAATAACTCAACCGTAAGTGACCATCCATGCCGAATTCTTTTCCGGGAACAGTTACAACAAGAGCTTTCTTTAATAAGAACTTCGAAAGCTCAAGCGAGTTTTTATTGTACGCACTGAAATCGGGCAGACAGTAAAACGTTCCATCGGGTTTCGTAACCTTCACCCCGTTAAATGACTGCAGCTCCTGAACCATCACGTTCCGATTATTTTCGATCATCAACCGCAAACCATCGACAATGCTTTGCAATCCCATGAGTGCGCCTTCTGCAGCTGCTTGAAGGATGACAGAAGTCGTTGTCGTGATTTGACCCTGAACATTCGTCATGATTTCCACCAATTGCTTCGGAGCAATTGTCCAGCCAATACGGAAGCCTGTCATCCCATACAACTTCGAAATGCCGTTAACGATGAGGACTCTTGAATTCTCCAGATCCTTCTTTGTATGTTTGTAAGCAGAGATCGGTTTTCGTCCATCAAAAATTAGCTTATGGTAGATATCATCCATGATGCAGTAAATACCTTTTCGCTCACAGAACTCGATGATTTCTGTAATGAATTCTTCCTTGTACATAATACCCGAAGGATTATTCGGACTGTTAATGATGATCGCCTTGGTGTATGAGCTAACTTTCTGTTCGATGTCTTTCATTCTTGGGTGGAATGAACCGTCTTCAGGTGTTACAATAACCGGAACACCATAACACATCCTTACCATCTCTGGATAACTCACCCAATACGGTGCGAGGATGATAACTTCTTCCTGTGGATTTAATATTGTGTAAAGCAAATTGTAGACTGATTGTTTCGCGCCGGCGGAAACGATAACGTTTTCAGGCGCAACCATCTTGTCGTAATTTTCCTCCGTGTAACGGATGATTGCCTTTTTAAGAGATGGCGTACCGTCGGTTGGGGTATACTTCACGTCGCCCGTGTTCAATTTGGCGGCGGAGCTTAAGATTGCATTGATCGGAGCTTTGTTCTTTGGTTCACCAGCCCCAAGGTGGATAACTGCCTCGCCTTTTTCCTTAAGCAAACGAGCTTCCTCATTAAGCTTCAGGGTTGGCGATTCAGCTATTGAGCGCGCAAGCTGACTAACATTCATGTATGAGATAACCTCACTTTCGTTTAAAATATAGGATTCTAGAACGGGATGATCTAGTGATGATATTCGATTGATGGTTTCATTTTGAATTTAATACGATATATTTTACTAAATTTTTGTTTAGAAAACAAAGGAATACAGCGTTTGGTAATCATGCTTGAACTGATTATATTTAATGAATATTTTAAATCAGAGTATTTTGTTCGATATAGAAATCAAGTGAAATTTGTTCATGCCGACTTATCATTATATATGTAAATCGTGTAAACACGAATTCGAAGAGTTACAAACAAACTCTGAAGGCCCGCTAGTAATCTGTCCATCTTGCAAGAAGCATTCATTGGCTAGAATGATTGGAGGTGGAGGTGGTTTAGTATTTAAGGGAAGTGGTTTTTATATAACCGACTATAAAAGTAAATCATCATCCTCTCATAATCAAGAAGAAAAGACCGAAACAAAACCTAAATCAAAATCTGACACAAAATCAGAATCGAAACCGGAAACGAAAGCGGAAACGAAAGCGCATGATTCTTCGAAACAATCAGGAGATGCATCTAAAAAAGATTGAACCTTGCGAAGGTTTCCTCTAGAGGCGGCAAGCTAAACCTTCGCAAGGTTACAGTGTGAATTTAATATCCCGTTCCAAAATCTTTCTTAAAAGCTTCGACTAACTTTTTACCCCAGCCATCCAAAGCTGCTAACTTTCCGAAGAAAAATCTTAGAACTGGTGGCTCTTCAATAAACTTCAGTCCGCCGACTAAGTTTTTATTGCGAAGCAGCCAGCTGAGCCTGTCAACTACATACTCTATCTGCGACATGGTGTAAACCCTTCGCGGAACGGCAAGGCGGGCTAATTCTAAATCGGCATAAACTTCTTTACCATCTTTATCGCGCTCCATCGAAACGGTACCGCGCTCCATGCTTCTCACACCGGATGTTAAATAAATAGCAGCAGCCATCGCGCCCGCTATGTATTGTGATTGGGGAATATGAGGGAGGAATCGTTTTGCATCTATGTGACACGCCAATCCACCGGGCGGCGTAACAACAGGAATATTGTTTTCGATGCACCGCTCTGCAAAATATTTTACAAACTCGGCGGCGCTTCCAGCAACGTTCAAATCTGTCATCTCCCGGAGACCGACTGCCATCGCTTCTATTTCTTTGCTCGACATACCACCGTAGGTTAAGAAGCCCTCATACACCGGCAGCCATACTTTAAAATCTTCAAAATATTTTTTATTGTTTGTTGCAATGAATCCGCCACGCACACAGGTGCTCTTCCTGCCGGAGAGGTAGAAGATATCCACAAAGCTCATCAATTCCCAGATGATTTCCTGGATAGATTTATTTTCATATCCTTTTTCTCGCATCTTGATGAAGTAAGCATTCTCCGAAATCAAACTACCGTCAAAAACTAACGGGATATTATTATCGGATGCAATTTTCTTTACCTCTTTCAAATTTGCGATAGAGAAAGGCTGCCCGCCAATAAGATTTGTAGTCGCTTCCATTCTGATGAAAGGCACTTTCTTAGCTCCGTATTTCTTGATAACATCTTTGAACTTCTGCAGGTCCAGGTTTCCTTTGAACGAGAATTTACTCTGTGTGTTCAGTGCTTCGTCAGTGAAAATTTCGAGGACAGTACCGCCTGCTAATTCGAAATGTACCTTGGTTGTAGTGAAGTGATAATTCATCGGTACAACATCCCCCGGCTTTACGAATACTTTAGCGAGGAGATGCTCAGCCGCTCTGCCCTGATGAACGGGGAGGAGGTAATCGAACTTTAAAACATCTTTTACTGCTGCAGCTAACTTGTAGTAACTCTCGCCGCCCGCATAAGCGTCGTCCGCTACCATCATAGCGGCAAGCTGGTTGTCGCTCATTGCGTTCGTGCCGCTGTCTGTGAGCATGTCGAGGAAGATATCTCGTGTGCGAAGTAAAAATGTATTATACCCACCTTCATCTAATGCCTTCAATCTTTCATCGGCAGGAATAAGATTTGCTTTTTGCACAATCCGTACTTTGTGCATCTCGACCGGGATTTCTTTCCCGTTAGAAAGTTTTACGATCATAAAAAACTCCTTGTTAGTTGATTTTAGAATGAATTTGTTGTTAAATCATTTATGATTTCAGTTTGAAAATGAAAGAACGATTAGTAATAAGTAAAACTTGCTGATTTGATGATAAGAATATATAATTCGTTTTAATGAAAGTCAAAAATTTGATCTTATCGATTTGTGAGTATCAAATTCATTGTCAAAATTTTGCTGCAACTACCACTGTCCCTTTAACCGTTTGCACATTCCCACCGAATCCATCCAGCGCTTCAAGAAAGACGATATAAATTCCGATTCTCGCTCGTTCATTATTGTCGTTGTAACCATCCCAGATGATCTCTCCAAGCGAGCCGCTTGGTTCGCTATCTACAAGTGTACGGATGAGCCGACCTTTAGCATCATAGATTCGCACACGTATTAGAGCTGTTGTTGAGGGAAGCCGATAGTCTAATATCGTTACATCCTCATGTCCATCACCGTCAGGTGAGAAGGGGTTTGGTGAGAAAATTATTTTTGCATTGCTTGGTGTTGAAGTCGTGTATAAACTATTTTGTCTTCCCGGTGTTCCTCCAAGTGAATTTGCACTTGTGCTCCAATTTCTTCTATCGTTAGTTGAGAGGTTTGGATTTATTCTTTCGAGCGATCTTCCTGAAACATCCTCTATGTCCGGATTGTGCCACACAGGGAAATAATGCACACTGTCAATTGTTGTTCCTGTGAGATCAGTGAGAATGACATTGTCACCTTCGTTGTTCAAACTTACACTACCTTCTTTGATAATCACTTTGTATGATGAATCTTTGAGATATGAGAATCTCCCGAAGATCGATGAATCGAATGCAACAACTAAAAACTTCCCACTCCCAATGACAAATGATCCTGCATCGTGGGAACTAATGACATATTTTTTTGAAGTCGTACTCGTATCTTTGTAATCAGAAAGTTTCCAATCTCGTACGTCTATTTTATCGCTGCCCGGGTTGAACATCTCAACGTATTCAGCGTCTCCGCTTTTCGGCTCGTACATGATTTCGTTGATGACGAGAGCATTGGATGGAAAAGTAATCTTTATCGCACCGCATATTGTGTTATCTTTATTTCTCATATCTTGTGAATAATCAACAACAGCGATCAGAAGCTTTCTTCCAAAGGATGGATTGTTCCATTGGAAATTAATTTGGATTGAATCCTTGAAAAGGAGTGGAGTATTCGCCGTTTGTGTTTCTAACGATTCGTATGATTGCGGAATTGA
>CAYGZC010000281.1:0-5406 GCA_964354225.1 uncultured Chlorobiaceae bacterium
GGTTACTCGGTGGATAATCTCTCACCAGCCGCGCCAGGAACGCTTGTAGGAAAGATAGTTGGAAACGCGGCAGTTCTCTCATGGGTCCGCAACACCGAGCAGGATTTATCCCATTATGAGATTTATCGTAGCACTAAACCCAATTTTGATACGGACACAATGAAAGCGCTCACATCAACAGTTGACACTTCCTTCTCCGATCCAATGATACCGCCATTCGTAAATTACTATTATGCACTACGGGCTCTTGACATTCACGGTAATCGCAGTGCAAAAAGCAACGTGGTGGCTATTGTCCTTGTTAGTGTAAAGGAAGAGTTAGGAATACCTACAGAGTTTGCATTGGGGCAAAACTATCCCAATCCATTCAATCCAATTACCGTTATCAATTATCAGTTACCAATTGAAAGTTGGGTAATGTTGAAGGTGTATGATGTGTTGGGCAAGGAAATTGCGACGTTAGTGAACGTAATGCAAACGGCGGGATACAAGTCAGGGAGCTTAGACGCTACGAACATCCCGAGCGGCGTTTACTTCTACCGCCTCGAAGCCACAAACATCAGCGATCCGAGTAAATCTTTTACGCAGGTGAAGAAGATGCTGTTGCTCAAGTGATTTATTGACGGAACTTCTGACCAATAGAATAAAAAAGAAATCCCAGTCTGTATGGCTGGGATTTTTATTGTACGCCCGGAGGGACTTGAACCCCCAATCATTTGATCCGAAGTCTTCTGGATAAAAAGCTGTACATAATAATCGCTATAGAAGCATAAGTACACACTCCTGAAATAATTGCATAAGAAAATCCGAAAAACATTCCGATTACAATTGAAAGTATTGAACCAACCATAGAGGCAATGCCGTTAATTCCCCACATCCAATCAACATGTTCTTCAAGTTTGTATTGCTGCATTAATCGAATAGCGAGGGGAAACGGTATACCAAGGACAAAACCGAGCGGTAAAAGTATAATAACCGCTGTAAGTTTTGGGTCAAAGGGGAGCGAGAAGATATTAGATAGATAAGAATTATAAACAAGGGATATCGGGATTATAACTAATGATGCACCGATGATTGCACGCTCAAGATTTTTTGTGATGTACTTACTGCTAAAGCTTCCAAATCCCATTCCCAGAAGAAGACTGAAAAGTAACACGGTCAGCGCCATAGTCGGTTGTCCTATGTAGAGCATAAGTTTTTGCAGAAGTGATATTTCAATAAGCATGAACCCCATACCCAGCAAAAAGAATATACCGAGAAAAATCAGCAATGGTGTGCGATTTATAATAGAATTTTCACCGGTTTGTTGTGATTTTGCTGATTTATATTCCTTTATGAATAATATCGAGCAAAATCCAATGATCATAAAAAGGAGTGCAAAAAAAGAACCGAATGGTTTGGGTAATCCCTTTTCGAATTTGTAAAAAAACGGAGAGTCATCTGTGACTGGGTGGATGTTTAAGGAAGCGCTGCTGATAATTTCCTCTGTACGGACAGCTCCAGCCGAAATAGCTGCAAGATATTGATCGAGGTTCTTGTAGTTAACAGGAATTTCCGGGAGGATTGAGTCTGTTGCGGCATTGGGATGTATGTATGGTAGATAGAAGTTTCCCTTATCGTATCCGAGGTGATGAATCATGACTGCTATGGTATCTATTTCTTGAGGAGTAAACTGTCGCTTCCTGATAATCAGGGTTGGAGTTTTCCACGAAGCAATCGTGTACATGTGTTTCATCGCATCAGATTCATCCACTGAGATTTCCTTAAATGCCGTTAGTGCAAGTGTGATGAGGCGATAGATTTCATAATCGCTGTGGGCAACAAGCACTATCGATCCTTCGGGAGTTAGATGATTAAGATATTCTTTAAATGATTCGATCGTGAATATATAATTTTCAGTTAGAGCATATCCTTCAGCGCTTCGACTGCTTTTTGTGATAGGAAGTGCGAGCATTATTAGATCGTACTTTTCATTAACCGACCGTAGATAATTCCGCCCTTCTTGAACAATAACTGTTACGTTGGTAAAGCGGGTGTAGATTCCTCCATTGAAATGCTCATATTCTTTTACTATCTGGACGATATCAGGATTGACTTCGACACCGGTAATTGATTTTACACCTCCTAAAAGCGCCACAACGATATCTTTGCCACCGCCGGGACCAATTACAAGAGCATTGTCTTTTTCATTATTTTTTAAAAAATAGAACGGAAAATATTCACCATCATTATTCATCAAAAATGATCGAAGCTCTCCGCCTGATCGTACTGAATCGAAATTGTACATCGATGTTCCAGCGGCACCATCGATGAACAACAGCATTTCATTATTACCACGGTTTTCGGTACGCACTAAGTCGGTTCTTCCGAATGCACTCCAACGCGTATCAACAATTTCAGCTTTGTCTTGGGAGTTGTTCAGGATTCGATATAAATCTTTTTCCAGATTTGGTGCAATAGGAACATCAGTTCCAACAATTCCGAATTTAGTGAGGATAAAAAATGATAGTGCTAGGGTAATTGAAATAATATTAACCGTTCTTGTTTTTTTACAGGCAAAAGAAAAAAACAATCCACTAATTCCCGCAGCTACTGCAATGATCATGATAGTCTCAACAACATTAATTATATCAAGAAGTATAACCGTACAAATCGTCCCGGCTGTCGCTCCTATAAGATCGAAACCATAAAGAATTGAGCTTTGCTGCGGATAATTTTTAAAGATGTCAGCCATTGTGATGCCAGCAAAGATGAACGGAATTATTGCAGCCGGAAAATAGAACCATAGCTGCACGTCGGTAGTTAATAAGATACTTGCGAGCGGCAGCTTGATGATCGTGCCGATAGATAAGCAAATGAATAATCCAAATATGGCCGTTGCAACATTGAAGCTCGGACTTGGGAACCACTTTTGCCAGTACCGTAAAAGTATACCTCCAATTCCTAGGCCAAGAATTGGCGAAGAAACGATTGCAAAGGCATAATGATATGTGAGTATCACGGAAAATACCCTGGTAAGTAAGATTTCGTATGAAAGAATACTGAACGAGAGGATTGCAACCGAGATGCCAATTAGCCAGAGATTGGATTTATGTGAATTATTCTTATTCAACATTACGGGAGAAATTTTTCTAATGTCCTCAATCAACAAATCTAATGTAGATAGGAACAGCGAGTGTTAAAAATATTTTTAGCAAAATAAAGAATAAATGTCAATAACATTGCTGTGCTTAAGCGCGCGCTTGGGTTCATATTCATGATTGCAGCATAAAAAAACCTGACCTATTAGATCAGGTTATACTTATATCTAATATCGGAAATTTTTCATTGTTTTGTTTGTACGCCCGGAGGGACTTGAACCCCCAACCCTTTGGTCCGAAGCCAAATGCTCTATCCATTGAGCTACGGGCGCGTATATTTTTTGGGTGTGATAAATTTTAATAAAATATTTTCACATTTCCTATTTCAGGAATATATTCTAAGGTCTTCCCGGCGGCATTGGCAGCTCAATAACAGATCGCCCACTGCTTTGGTTGCCTTTTACAAGAAAAGCAATTAATCCACCCGTCACGGCGGCAGCACCAACAGCATAATAAATCCAGGTTTTCGGCTGCTCGATTGGCTTTACGTAGATTTCAAAATAATATTCTTCGGTCTGCAAACCTTTGGGATAATCTCGTCGATAATACCATACTATTTGTTTCGATGTACCCGCGAAATATCCTTCACCAATATCTCCCTCGACCGAAAATGGAATTAGAGCAAATGTTGTATCTTTTTCACTCTTCATTACAGCACTCACACTGTACTTTACGTCTGGAGAACCGATAAGATCATAAGAAATAGTTATAACATCACTTTTAGCAGACCATCTCACATTTGTGCTGTGTGCTTCACCCGTAGTTTTGTCTTGACCAAACGCTTTTATATCTATCAGAAGAAGAAGTAATATTGGCAGCATACAATAGATGATTGGTCGTTGGTAATTGTTTAGAATATTTAATATCATTGCATCACCTATTTCGCGATAATCATTTTTTTAGATTGGATAACTTTGCCATCTTCTATCATACGATAGAAGTACACTCCGCTTGCTACATTTTGCCCGGAGTTATCAGCGCCATCCCAAATAATTGTGTGTACACCGGTCTGGTATAAACCGGTAACAAGGTTTTTAATTCGCTGACCAACCGTGTTATAGATTTCTATCTTAATTTGAGATTCTTGCGGCAGCTTGAAGCTGATAGATGTTGAGGAATTGAATGGATTCGGGAAATTCTGTTCAAGCCCGAACGACTCTGGTTTCATTTCAGCGATTATTTTTTCTACAAAATCTTTTGAACCCACGAGCAATTTAAATTGCATCTTTGAGCTGACCATCTCAAAAACATAATCCGGATGTTCTCGCAGATTGATTGGTGAACTATTAAATAAGTCGATGAGTGCGATATAATTTTCTTTTGGAATTTGCTCAATGTTCTTGAAATGAATTATTCCCTTTGACCTACGAGGATTGGAAATTTCAAATTCCCAAACCTGACCTTCACCGAGAGATTGTCGGAAATCAGAGCTGAACCTATTATATACTCTATCCCACTCAGGTCGTGAGAAGTAAAGAAATCCCTGATCCATGAATAACGGTGGTTTCTGAGTATCAAAAAGATCTTTTCCTTGTTTTGCCAAAGGTGCAATGCCGATATAATTTTCGGGGTCGTTGTTGATATCGGATTGGAATGAAAGCTGCATTTTCCAATTTACCTGCGGCTTAATCTTGACGGTAACAATTGAGCCAAATGGATATGGTATCTTTAAAACATCCAGGTTCGTTTCATTGAAAAAATAATACCCTTTGAACGGCTCAAGCTGAGATTCTGTCGTATAAGATTCGTAGTAACCTCTTAACGGTGTAGTCGATGGCAGATTGTTAGCCAAAAGGACTGCCTGAAAAGGAATTTTTTTATTGAAAGGATTTCCGATAATATTCCAACCGGGATGAAGCTGAATACTAAAGGTAGCTGCGAGTGTGTCCAGCTTTGGCATGATCATATTGAAGTTTGGGAGTTCAAGGTTACCTTTCTTTATCAACCAATAACCGATGCCATTTGTCAGTTTGGAGTCGGATGAAAGCTCCGTTAAATAGTTTTCATTCATACCATTATCTGCGAAAGCTCTCCAGTCAACTTTTTGAGAACCGGAGAGAAAATCCCCAAACTTAATTCCATCCACGATTCCTGGACTGCTGAACAATTTGTACTCGGTAGACGAGGATGGATTTTGAGAGAATGGTACAGAAGCGGATAGTAATACTGTTGCCGGAAGTGTACCGGAAGAAATGGAGAAAATACCGGTTTCAGCATATATGGAATTGTTTAAGTTCGATTCGATTCGGATTTTACAATTGTTAGA
>CAYGZC010000282.1:0-6062 GCA_964354225.1 uncultured Chlorobiaceae bacterium
TTCGGGGCAACTTGTATCCGATGAGATAATGATTGGTATTATCAAAGATGGCTTAAAATCTGATAAGTGTAAAAATGGTTTTATACTTGATGGATTTCCCCGCACAGTTCCACAGGCACAGGCACTGACAAATCTGCTTGCGGAACTGAAGCTGCAGATAGATGCAGTTATTAATATGGAGATTAGCGATAAAGAGGTTATTCAACGACTTGGCCGAAGGTTGATGTGCCGAAGTTGCGGTAAGATTTTTAACTTGGAGATTGATAAACTTGCCAATGCTTCAAGATGTCCGCACTGCAATGGTGAATTGTACCAACGCGAAGATGACAAATCTAAAACCGTGCAAAAACGCTTGAAGATCTATTTAGAATCTACCCTACCGGTGAAAGATTATTATCTTGAGCTTAATCTATTGAAGACAGTCAATGCACAGGCAAGTATCAATCAGGTGAATAGAGATATTATTATACTGCTAAACCAAAGCTGATGTCTTTTTGGCTAACATCCAAACGAAAGCCGCTGATCGTTGCGCACCGTGGTTCATCAGCGATTGCACCTGAGAACACACTCGCATCATTCCGTCAGGCAGTCGAGGACGGAGCCGATGCAATCGAACTGGATGTGCATCTTTCAAAAGACGGTGAGGTATTTGTCATTCATGACAGCCGGCTTGAGCGTACAACAAGCGGACAAGGCTTTGTGCAAAATCATACTCTCGATCAGTTAAAGCATTTAGACGCAGGCAGTTGGTTCCACGATAAATTCAGGGGGGAAAAGTTATCGATACTTGCAGAAGTATTTGAGTTGTTTCGTGGAAAAATCGGGATAAACGTTGAAATTAAAGCAGAGCGTTTGCATCATCAACAACTCGATGTTGTAGATAAGTGCTGTAGACTTATATTAGAACATAAGATGGGGGAATTTGTTCTCGTTTCATCATTTCATCAAAAATTTATTAAGCAAGTCAAGTTGCATCATCCGAATATTGCCACTGGTTTGTTGTACGATCCAATACAACCTTTTGTGAAGTCCAAAATATCATATGCGAAAACTGTTCGTGCAGAGTATATAATTTTGAATGGCAGGAACCTGAAGAACAAAATTATTGAGGATATTCGTACTGCGGGTCTATTAATCGGGGAATATACGATTAACACACAGCATCGTTTTAATCGGGCTCTTCGTTTTGGTGTAGATGCGATTATAACAAACGATCCTGCTAGAGTGTGGAAGTTTGCTGGAATGAAATAAAAAAAGCCACCCAAGTTAGTGGCTTTTTAAAAACCATTTTTTTTATTGAGTACTAATCCGTGCTCGCAAACACCTGTCCGTACACTTTCACTCTTAGATCAAAATGAAGTTCGCTGCTGATTGGACCGAACGTTGCCCTAAATGTAATAATTGAGGGTGATTGTGTTTTCAATGTCTGCAATAAGAATGAAACACCCGCCGCATGATACTGGAAACCAGTGATATTCTTATCGAAGATCGAGCGTTCTTTAGTAAATTCAGATAAGCTGACGTTTGTCATCGTAATAAGTTGATGACCATTTACACTGAAAGTGCCTGAAATAGCAGCATTGCTCGGCGAGGTATTGTTTTCCACCAAGAGTGTTAAATTATAGAATTTTAACGAATCAACACTCTCTCCGGTTACAACTTTTAGGGCACTTATATTAATGCTAACCGAATCATTGTATTGTACGGGAAACGGTGTATTAATATCAACACGCACCGGGTTACTTGATGTTGAGCTATCGAGAATTAACGGCAGCTCGGTAAACTCACATCCAGCAAGGTATACAACTGAGATGATTGCCACAGTCATCAACAACAATATTTTCTTGTTCATAGCAGAACTTCCTTTCTTGTTAAACTATAGTATTTTCTTATTCTTTAAAAACCAAATCCAATTCCGCCGCTAACTATAGTTGCATTTCCGATACTTATATCGGCGAAGATATGAATGATTGCTAAGCTCACATTAAGACCAGCCGTCCCTCTGAACTGATTTTCTGCATCCATGCTGACGGAGATGTTTTTTTCAGTAACGGTCACTCCGGGTATCTGTCCGGTGTATTCATAGTTAATATCCATCGTCATTGTCTCATACTGCAGACCACCATAAAGAGTGAGAACAGCGAACGATTTGCTCACTTGTGCTCCTAATGAAAAAGTTTTCGCATCAAGCAAGTTACCAATAGTTAGCGATTGATAGAAAAGACCAGCGGATAAATCGACTGGGACTGCTGGCAGGTATTGGCTTACGCAATGTCTCGCACCGATACCGAAGAGATTTACTTTTGGAACATTATTCATTTCCGGAATCGGAACATATCGGAGTACAGCCTGCGTTCCAAAGACATCACCAACAGTAAGTTGCGGCACGAAGAATGGTATAACGCTCGTTTTAATTTGACCGTTCTGAAATTGATATTGGACACCTGGTATTGGCTCAACAATTGTACCATGTTCGCCAAAAAGAGTAGCTGTTTCAACGTCAGAGCCGTCGAATGGATTTTTAGCTTTGTATTTTTTCTCCGCATCACCAATGAGTGTTCCCATGCCGATTAGATCAATCCGAACCGATAATCCCATTTCACCGATATCAGCAGAATGGTACAGTCCACTGTTCATGTTAGCGCCAAAGGCAGTAACGAACGGTTGAATATAACCCTTAACATTATCTCCGGTGAGTTGTTTAATAGCATCTTCAAATGGATTTTGTGCATATGCGAAATTGGCTGCCAATAAGAGTATAATCGAAACGCAAATCAGTATTTTGTGATATCTTCTTCTTTCCATATGTTCTCCATAATTGTTCATGTAAGTTAAACATTGAATGCTAATTAGTCAATACCAACCTCTTAACCGGTGATACGTGTCACCGTTCTTGGTTAATATTAACTGTGTTAATTTAAGTAAATAGTTTTAAAAGTCAAATTAACGATTGTTTCTTTAATAAGACTTTTCTATATTCAACCGTTAGTAAACGATTAACAATATGATCAATTCTCACAATCACAAATTATTTTTATTATTACTTGTAATAATCGTTTTTCTTAATTCGGGTTGCACTAAAGGCAGAAATGGGAAACTCCTTGAAGCCGAGCGTCTGATTATTCAGGTGAAATCCCTGCTCGACCAACAAAAATACCCCGATGCAATCCCGCTGTTGGAAAACATTATCTTGCTCGACACAGAAATGGCGAACGATTCCGCTGTTGGAGAAAATTATAATCTTCTTGGAAATTGCTGGCGTCAAATTGGACAATATGATAGCGCCTTAGGACACTATCAAAAAGCAATTCAATATTCCCGGTTGACGGGAAATCAAAAATTGGAGCGTCAACAGAAACTTACCCTTGCAAGGTTTCACGTTTTGATGAACGAGAATTCATCGGCGTTAGCAATAGCAAACGATGCGGCAGCAACAGCAAGGGTTTTTTCTGATTCTTCCGATCTTTACAGTGGGCTTTCACTTGTGGCTGAAGCGTGCCATAAACTCGGAAAGTACGATCAAGAATTTCATGTTCTGGTTGAAATGATACTTGTTGATAGTATCATTTTCAAGTCGAGTAAAAAGGTTGAGTTGATGATTAGACAGATTGAATCCTTCGAAGCAGCAGGTCAGCATGATCGATCGTGTGAAATGTTTGAAAGGACAAAATCGTATGGAGAAGCGATTGGTAATGATGCGAAATTAGTTCAAATATACTGCACTTGGGGATCGATTCAGCAATTGTCGAATCACCCTGATAGCGCCTTACGATCTTTTTCTCAAGCGCTTACTTATGTAAATAAACAAACAGATCGGATGATGCAGGTAAAAATTCTTGCATCGTTGGGATGTATAGCATATCGCTCAAAACACTTCGATAATGCACGGATGTTTTTTGCTGATGCGCTTAATATCTCATCGCAAGCTGGTAATCCGGTCCTGGAAACATTATTACGGTCGATGATCGTGGCATGTGACTGGAAATTGAGTGTTGGTAAATCTACAGCACTCGTATCTGAATTTTTGAGGCGTTCAACCGATATTATTTCAACATATCAACAAATGGGTTACCAAATTGGAGAAGCTTTTGCACTTTTCCTCCAAATGAGAATAAAAGAACAAAGCAACGATACAAGTGAGATTATTTCTCGTTATCAACAGGCATTGCAAATGTTCGAGCAAAATTACAAATCTCTGAACATCGGTACAGTGGAAGCTGGTATCATTAATGCTTTCATGGATGGTGAAAAGTGTGATTGGTATGATCCGCTGTTGCTTTATTACTGCGAGAACAGTAACCAAAGTGAGGCATTCGACCTGATTGAGCGGAAAAATGCACTGGATGTTCTTGAGTTTTTCAACCGATTGAACATCAGTACGACAAATGAAAGAGTAAATCAATCCATCAGAAAAATTCAACGGAAGTATAATGGGTTAAAATTACTGGAGCAGGATATTTACGCTCAGATATCATTGGGTAAAAAAGAAAATTATGATCGTCACGAAGCGTTAAAGAAACTTAGGTCGGAACGACATTCAGAGTTATCGACAATCGCAAATGAACTGGGAACTTTGAATTCAAACTTTCGATGGTTACTATTTCAGGAAACACCAAAGCTTCGTCAGATACAAGACACGCTACAAACTGGTACCACACTTCTGGAATATATTCTACTATCGGATGCGATTTATTGCCTTGTCGTTACACACGATACAACCTTCATTCATAAAATTGGATACACTCGTTCATATGTTCTTGGATTCGTTCAGGAGTTTACCCGACTTCTAGGCGATGTGCGTCTTAATGCAGAAACATTTCGATGGCAAAATTCTGCCGCACTGCTACGGATAAATGAGCTTTCAGTAATACTTGGAAAAACTCTTATTGAACCAATTTTACTTTCATTGAATAACATTTCTCAGCTTTACCTTGTTCCAGCTGAAGAATTTTCCTGGTTTCCATTTCATACACTTAAAGTCGATGGTATACCAATAATTGAGCGTTATAATGTTAACTATCTTCCGACTGCAGCCGTGTTGCACTTCTCTCAAAAGAAAGAAAGCATCGTGCAATACATCATCGGGATTGGAAATCCGGGTAAGACCGACTGGGATGTAGAGTATGAGCTTAAAGATATTCGCAGTTTCTTTGATAGCGCAAGGATGGTTTTTGAGGAGTCGTCACTGCTGAGTTATCTTGATACGGTGAGTTATGACCTTCTTCATTTTGCCGTTGAATTCGATGTAGATTATAGAGTGCCGGATAATTCAGTAATGGTGTTTGCCGATGTAAAAAAACTTTATGGAGGGGAAAAAATTACGCTTGGAGAAGCACTGAAAATTGCACCGCCGATGGCGCTTGTTTTCAGCAATATCTCACCTATTGCTGGGGGATTTTGTCGTTATGCTCCGATAGCTTTTTTAGCAAACGGTACACCCACAGTAATATCCACGATGTGGCAGGGGGATCGAAAGGCAAAGAAATATTTTGGCGAGATGTTTTATACAAGCCTGAAAGCCGGACTCCCTGCATCGCAAGCGTACCACGATGCAATTATCGCTATGATGAAGAAGCCAGAATTTTCATTACTGCACCGGTGGGGCTTGTTTTATAGGTTTGGACGGTAGTAATAGAATTTGAACTTTACTTTTAAAGCTGACCTCTCAAATGGTTGCTCAATAAAAGTCGGTGCAAATCTTCGGGAAGGGTATTTAATGAATTAAAATCCCATTTCCGCTCTTGATAGTCTGAGTCTTTATTGATACATTTCCATCATGATTATGATAAACCGGAAACATGTTCTTTCACTCTTCATTGTCGTGGTCATAACCGCTTTGACATATTTCCCTTCGCTTAACAATGGATTTACTAATTGGGACGATCCGATATACATTCTGCAAAATCCACTTATTAAGAATACCTGACCTGCCCCCCGAAAAGTGATCCAAAGATAAGTTAGTATATTGAGATCATAGAAAGGGTAAAAGACATGAGTAAGAAGCGACACACAGCAGAAGCAATAATAACAATGTTGAGGGAAGTAGAAGTGCTTCAAACCAA
>CAYGZC010000283.1:0-11505 GCA_964354225.1 uncultured Chlorobiaceae bacterium
ATATTCGCATGTTACTTTCCGTTCTCAACAAACTTGTGAACATGGGAAACAGTGTCCTTGTGATCGAGCATAACATGGATGTCATCAAAACCGCTGATTGGATTATCGACTTAGGTCCTGAAGGCGGAGACGAGGGGGGAAGGATTGTTGTTGAAGGAACGCCGGAAGAAGTAGCTATAAATAAGCTGTCGTACACTGGACAGTTTTTAAAGAAGGAGTTATAAATAATAGATGAATCCAAAGATATTATCATTGCAATTCTTCTGTCAATTCATTACAATATCCTACCTGAACTTATAAAACTTTAATAGTGTAAGCTGAGTGACATGAAAACGATCCTTGTTGTCGATGATGAAAAAGACATTATTGACATGGTAAAATACAATCTGGTTAAAGAAGGATATTCAGTAATAACGGCTCGGACGGGGAAGCAGGCACTCGAGCAGGCAAATCATCGACCTAATCTTATTTTACTCGACATCATGATGCCCGAACATGATGGTATAGAAGTTCTTAAACAACTTAAAAAAAATGAGCGAACCCGCAACATACCTGTCATTTTCCTAACAGCAAAAAGCACCGACGTAGACGAAGTGCTGGGATTAGAACTCGGTGCCGATGATTACATTATTAAACCGATAAGTATCCCAAAACTTATTGCACGAATCAAAAATGTGATGCGAAAATATGATGATTCAACCATAAGCACCGAATCATCAATCAATGTTGGAGCGATAGAAATATTACAGTCACAACATGTTGTCTGTATTAATGGAACGGAAGTTTTTTTTCCAAAAAAAGAATTTGAAGTATTATCATATCTCGCGAAACATGCAGGTAATGTTGTAATCCGTGATACTTTGCTTAGTGCTGTGTGGGGCAGCGATGTCCAAGTCGTGGACCGAACTGTGGATGTTCACATTAGAAAAATTCGGGAGAAGTTAAGTAAGTACGCCGATTATATTGAAACGATTAAAGGTGTTGGGTACAGAATGAGAGAACCAGGGTGAATATCCAAACCAAGCTGACTATTCTTCTACTTTCAATTTGCACCGGAGTGATAGTTGCAGCAGGCATCTTCTCAACGATAAGCTTGGACAACTATTTTAATTCACTCATTATCAATGAGCTGAAAACACAAGTTAATCAAACCGAATTTTTCCTCCGCACATCCGTGGAGCCGGATACGGCCGGTTATCTTAAACTTCAGCGATTTGCACAATCGGCAAATTTACGTTTAACTTTAATCGATCAGCAAGGTTTGGTGCTTTTTGAATCAGACTTGCCTTACAATCAACTTCACCTGATAGAAAATCATTCTCACCGTCCTGAAGTTCAGCAGGCACTTCGTGATGGTATCGGAACAAGCATCCGGCACAGCAGCACGATAAATTCCGATTTGCTCTACTTTGCATGTAAAATTTCAAAACCGCTTCCTGTAACATGCGGGTTCAGCAAAACGGTGATTCTTCGTGTTGCAGTTCCGTTGACTTATATTCAAGAGGTTATGCATGATATACGAGATAAGATTATCGTCATCAGTGTATTTATTCTTGTATTTGTCATTGGTGTAACGATTTTCATCTCGAGGCGATTTGCACTACCCATTAAGCAGATGGCGGTTATAGCAGAACAGATTCGAGCCGGCGATTTAGGTAAACGAATTCCGATACGTTCTGCGGATGAATTCGGGAAACTGTCGGAAGCACTCAACAGCATGGTAGAGAAACTTGAAGACGATATCGGTAAGCTGAAAAAGTTGGAGAGAGTTCGAAGTGAGTTCTTGGGGAATGTATCGCACGAGTTACGTACACCGATTTTTGCATTGCAGGGAATGCTCGAAACGTTGCTGAACGGCGCTTTGGATGATAGAACCGTAAACCGCGATTTCGTCCAGCGTGCACTCAATAACACACAGCGGTTAAATACTTTATTGGGCGACCTCATTGAAATCTCCCGTATTGAATCCGGTGAAATGAAAATGAGTTTTAGGTACTTTGATCTGTCGGAATTTCTTGAACACATTGTGGAAGAAATGCTGCCGATAGCTCGAAAGAACAATCTGGAACTTTTGTTTACAAAGCTTCAGGAGAAAATAGAAGTGCTTGGAGATAAAGAACGATTAAGGCAGGTGATGATAAATCTTATCGACAATGCAATTAAATATACGAACGCTGGAGGCAATATTACGTTATCTTACGAACGAGCCGATGATGGTGTAAGAATTGAGGTAAAAGATACAGGCACCGGAATTTCTCAGGAACATTTACCGAGAATCTTCGAGCGTTTTTATCGGATAGATAAAGAACGTTCACGCGAAGCCGGCGGCACCGGACTCGGTCTTGCTATCGTCAAGCATATTATTGAGGCACATGGCAGCAAAGTTGATGTGCAAAGTGAGGTCACCAAAGGGAGTACATTTAGCTTTTCTCTTAAAACCTGATTCATTCGAAACACATAGTTTCCCGATATATCCCTCAAACTCTTAACAATTTCATAATCTCATCTTAATCTCCGCATAATATCCATTCTCTATATTTGTAACGATGCTAATCAACATCTATTACAAATTATTGGAGAATGAATGAGAAGAATCCTATTTATTGTATCACTGCTCATCGCTATTTATCTGCATGCACGATCTCAGGACACAACACAAACAGTAACAAAGGGTGAAGTAGCAGAAGTCAAAGGTGCTATCGATGGCATCAATGAGACACTGCAAGGTATTTTACCAACAATTGATGCCTTGAAGAAAATAAAAATCAGCGGCTACATACAGGCACAATATCAAGTTGCCGAATCGGCAAGTTTTGGCACGTATGCGGGCGGTAATTTTCCTCAGAATGTGAAGTCGCGTTTTCAAGTCCGCCGGGGACGATTCAAGATCAACTACGATAACGATCTTACACAGTATGTCTTACAACTCGATGTTACACAGAACGGCGTTGGAATCAAAGACGCATACGCATCAATAAAGGAACCTTGGCTACGGATGGCCTCACTCACAGCGGGTGTGTTTGACCGACCGTTTGGTTTTGAGATTTCGTACTCATCGAGTAATCGTGAAGCACCTGAGCACTCGAGATTATTTCAAACACTTTTCCCCGGCGAAAGAGAATTGGGTGCAAAGATCGAGCTGATGCCGGAGACCGGACCACTTAGTTACTTCAACCTGAAAGCCGGAGTTTTTAATGGCATTCTGAATACAGCAAATGAAAACGATCGACATAAAGATTTCATAGGAAGATTTGGATTCCAGCTACCATTTGAAGATCAAGGACTCGCTATCGACGGTGGATTTTCAACGTATGCTGGCACAGTGACGAATAATTCGAAAAAAATATTTAAGATCGATAATGCAAGTCCGGTAAAGAAATATATAGTCGATTCGACTGCATCGAACTTGGGTAACGGCTTCGATAGAAATTATTACGGATTCGATTTACAGCTTTATTACGATGTTCCTGTCATCGGCGGTGCAACACTGCACGGTGAATATTTATGGGGAAAGCAGCCCGGCACAGACAAATCAAGTTCTTTCTACAATCCCGATGCCGCCGGAACAACAGATCCTAAATCGGCTATCGATGGTAAAAAGGTTACCGACGTATACATGAGAAACTTCAACGGATGGTACTTAAACTTTGTGCAAAATATCGGCTTGAAGAATCAGTTCGTTGTAAAATACGATGTTTACACTCCGAACAAGGATGTCGCCGCGAACGATATAGGAGCGGCTGGCAGTAACTTGAATGCAGGCGATATCAAATACAGCACACTTGGACTCGGCTGGATTTATCATTGGGATGCGAATGTTAAATTCGTGCTCTACTACGATTGGGTGAAGAACGAAAAAGTAAATTCACTTGCAACAGGCACACTCGCATCATTTAAAAACGATTTGAAAGATAATGTTCTGACATTGAGAATGCAATATAAATTTTAATCCATAGACCCTCTCCCCAGTTCAGGGTAAGGAATACATGATTTTTTTAAATAAAGGAAAAACACAATGACAAAAATAATCTTAACACTCATTACAGTACTAGCCGCCTTCGGCTTCATGCTAAAGGGTGAAACCATCACCGTAAAAGGTTCCGATACGATAGTAATCCTCGCACAGAGGTGGGCAGAGCTGTATATGTCAAAACATCCTGATGTTACCGTGCAAGTAACCGGCGGCGGATCAGGTGTCGGTATTTCTGCACTCATAAACGGTACAACAGATATTTGCAACGCATCACGACCGATGAAGAAATCTGAAAAAGAGAAACTAAAACAGCGGTTCAATACGCTTGGTGTAGAAATCAAAGCAGCCAAGGATGGTCTCTCAATTTATCTCAACGAGAGCAACCCGGTACAGGAATTGAGCCTGGATCAATTGAAGGATATTTACACTTCTAAAATAACAAACTGGAAATCGGTAGGTGGGCAGGATGCAAAAATTATCGTGTACGGACGTGAAAACAGTTCCGGCACTTATGTTTACTTCAAAGACAACGTGCTCGATGGTGAAGATTTTGCACCCTCGGTACAAACGCTTCCCGGTACAGCCTCGGTGGTGAATGCAGTTTCCAAAGATAAATTCGGTATCGGCTACGGCGGTGCCGCCTATGCAAAAGGTATCCGGATGGCTAAAGTAAAAAAAGATGCAACCTCTACTGCTTACGAGCCGACAGAAGAGAACGTGAAGTCGGGCGATTACCCTATCTCCCGCTACCTTTACATGTACACACGCAGCAGACCAACCGGCGTTATGAAAGAATACATAGATTGGATATTGAGCAAAGAAGGCCAGGAAATTGTAACAAAGGTTGGATATTTTCCGGTAAAATAAATATCACTATCGGTCCCGGTGCTGCCAATCGACATCGGGACCACTCCTTTTAATGATACTTTAACAAAATATGGGTATAGTTCAAAAAAATATTGAGCCATTCATATTTAAGTTGATTCGGAAGAATCTTCCGAAAGAATATGATTCCACCGAAGAAATGCATCCCCTAAGTGATCGTATGTTTTATATTCTGATAGCATTGTCGGGTGTAGCCGCAATGGCATATGGATTTGCATTCGGCGTACTCTCATATGAGTGATCAAACCGCATACACATTCAAGCTCTCAATTGAGCAAGAACCCCTTCAACGACTCTTCGAAGGGTTCGGGAAAATCATTTTGCTAATTTTGTTGACCGTTAGCTTCGTGATATTTATTGCCGAAGTGGTTAGGATGGTATTCGAGTTCATTTCTCTCTGGAAATATTCACTGCAGGTCGGGATTCAGGCAGTTATTGTAGATATGCTTACTCTGCTTGCCTTGTTTGAAATTTACCTTACCATTCTTACATATTTCAAAGAATCCAGAGTTAAAGTCACCTACGTTGTAGATAGCGTATTCATCATCATGCTATCCGAGCTGATGAAGCAGTGGTTCACTCATCAGGCAACGCTCGAAAGCTGTGGATTGATGATAGCGGTTATACTCGCCCTTGCAGTAACCCGATTGTTTACAGTCCGATATTCCCCATCCAAAGAACTGAGCAAAGCATAAAAACTTCATATTTCTTTTAAACAAACAAGACCAAGGATTCAAAATTGTTTTAGTAATGTCGGCTTTCTGAGACAATATCCCATTGGGGAACTCATTTCTTAACAATTTCTTAACATTGCAGTAACCTACCGGTAAACTTCATTTCATAAATTGTATGTTGGATAATAGCAAACATAATAAAATCAAGTTGCATAAAACAAATTGCTTCTAAACAGAACACAAACGAACGACACCTTAACTGATCGGGACGCACTTTCGTCTATGCCACAGTATCCCTCGAAAGATATTGCCAGCTTAAAATTAAATCTCCGGAAACGTTTTCGGATCGGAGAATTCATTGCGGAGAATATTATTAAAGGCGTCTCGTTCATTTCCTTTGCCGTCATCATTCTAATTTTTATCTTTGTCTTCCGTGAAGCCGCACCGATATTTTCACCGGCGAAACAAACAACTACCGACAAAAGCGAATTAGTGCAAGAAACCTATGGCGAAGAATCATCCGTAACAACCGAGACTGCTACTGAGAAAAAAAATAAATCTGTGGAATCATCTGGCTCCGAGGGTGTGGCAACGGCTAAAAATTTGCTCGGCAAAGAATGGCAGCCCGTTTCCGAAAATCCTAAATATGGTATGTTGCCGCTGGTTGTCGGGAGTTTCAAAGTAACATTTATTGCAGTTCTGATCGGCGCACCCGTCGCAATACTTGCCGCACTCTTCACTGCCTTCTTCGCACATAGACGGTTGCGTGAAATCTTGAAACCCACAGTAGAGTTTCTTTCCGGCTTCCCATCCGTTATCATCGGATTTTTTGCACTTGTTACATCAGCAAGTTTATTCCAGCATCTGTTCGGATATCAATACCGCTTGAATGCGTTTGTCGGAGGAATAGCACTCTCGCTTGCAGTCATTCCGATAGTGTACAGCGTTACAGAAGATGCTCTTTCGGCGGTTCCAAAATTCATGACGGAAGCGAGTCTGGCACTTGGCGCAACAAAATGGCAAACAGCGCTATTCGTAGTTCTTCCTGCAGCAACGCCCGGTGTGTTCGCTGCGCTTCTTCTTGGTATTGGACGAGCGTTCGGTGAAACGATGATTGTGTTAATGGCAACTGGTAATGCGGCGTTGATGTCGATGAACTTTTTCGAGCCGATTCGCACCATGTCGGCAACAATTGGTGCTGAAATGGCTGAGGTTGTATTCGGCGATACACATTACAACGTCCTCTTTCTTATCGGATCGATATTGTTCATCTTCACATTTATTCTGAATGCTGTGGCTGAGTTCTATGTAAGAAACAAATTACAGAAACGATTTCAGGGTGCGGCATGAAGAAAAAATTATTCGGCAGCATCTTCATAACCTCGACAATCGTATCTTCGCTTCTGATACTTGGTGTGATTGCATATTTGATTTTTGAAATCGCACACGGTGGCTGGAAAAATATTACCTGGGAATTTTTGACAACCGCACCATCCGACGGAATGACGGCGGGCGGAATATTTCCTGCGATCATGGGAACAGTGCTTCTTGTGTTACTGATGTCTATAGCTGGCGTACCTGTTGGAACAATTACGGCGATATATCTGAGTGAATATGCAAACCGTAAATCGATCTTCACAAAATTAATTCGTTTTGCAGTGAATACCTTAGCCGGTGTGCCTTCAATTGTATTTGGTTTATTCGGGTTGGGTTTCTTTGTGCAATTTATTGGCGGAGGTATCGATAAAATTGTATCAGGGAATGCCGAACTTCATTGGGGACAGCCCAATATTCTTTGGGCAAGTTTAACAATGGCACTTCTCACTCTACCCGTTGTAATTGTTTCAGTTGAAGAAGCGTTACATGCTGTGCCAATAGATTTGCGCGAGGGAAGTCTTGCGCTCGGTGCAACGAAATTTCAAACCATCGTTAAAGTCGTCCTACCCAATGCATACACAGGAATTCTTACAGGAACTATTTTAGCTGTTGGACGCGGAGCCGGAGAAGTTGCGCCGATTCTTTTCACTGGTGTTGCATATTTTTTACCGTACCTGCCGTCATCGCTCTCCGATCAGTTCATGCAACTCGGCTATCATCTCTACGTAATGTCAACACAATCGACCAATGTTGAAGCGACGATCGGTATTCAATATGCCACTGCGCTCGTTTTACTCGCTTTAACGTTCCTATTAAATTTTTCCGCCGTCTTTTTACGTTACCGACTTCGGTCGAAGGCAATATAAACATGACAGCCGAATCGAAAATTCTAACTAAAAATCTTAATCTTTACTACGGCAAGAAACAGGCGCTGAAAAATATCTCTCTCGATATTCCAGTAAACCGTGTCACCGCTTTGATTGGTCCTTCCGGTTGCGGAAAATCTACATTTCTCCGCTCGATAAACCGGATGAACGATCTTATTGATAATGTTAGCATTGATGGATCGGTTATGATTGATGGATCGGACATTTATCATAACGGTATCGATGTAGTTGAGTTACGTAAAAAGGTTGGAATGATTTTTCAAAAATCTAATCCATTTCCAAAATCAATTTACGACAACGTTGCTTATGGTCCCCGCATCAACGGCATCCATGAAAAGAAATCTCTTGATGATATCGTTGAACATAGTTTACAGCGTTCTGGTCTCTGGGACGAAGTCAAAGACGATCTTAAAAAAAGCGGACTTGCACTTTCCGGTGGTCAGCAGCAGCGGCTTTGTATTGCACGGGCACTTGCAGTTGATCCGGATATTCTGTTAATGGATGAACCTGCAAGCGCACTCGATCCCCTTGCGACTGCAAAAATTGAAGAGCTTATTTATGAATTAAAAAAGAATTACACAATTGTGATCGTCACTCATAACATGCAGCAGGCAGCACGGGTGAGCGATTACACTGCATTCTTTTACATCGGTGAGCTGGTTGAATACGATGAGACAAAACGAATTTTCACAACACCAAAAGTAAAACAAACCGAGGATTATATAACTGGAAGATTTGGATAGGAGCTTGAAGATTATGCAACGACATTTTGAAGAAGAACTCGATGGTTTAAAGACCAATCTAATTAAAATGGGAAGTCTTACTGAGGAAGCAATACAGTTTTCAATCAAAGCACTGATCGAGAACGATACCGCCCTCGCGCAACGGATACTCGATCGTGAAAACAGAATCAATGCATTGGAAATCGAGATCGATAATGCAATCGTTGATATTCTCGCTCTCCGGCAACCTGTAGCCGTTGATCTGCGACTAATTCTTGCAGTACAGAAGATCAATAACGATTTGGAGCGAATCGGTGATCATGCAGTAAACATTGCAGAATCTGTAATCACTATTGCTTCGTTAGAAGATCGAGAACAGCTAATTTATATTCCTCAAATGGCAAGTTTAGCAGAAAAAATGCTTCGGGATGCCCTAGATAGTTTCATCCACAATGATCCTAAGCTTGGCATGTCGGTTCTTGAAAATGACGATGCCATCGACGAATTGAATAAAACCGTCTTCCACCGTGCGATCGAACGGATGAAAAATAATCAACGCACTATCGAGATGGGAATGCATCTGATTCGTGTTAGTAGAAATTTGGAAAGGATTGCCGATTTAGCAACAAATATTGCAGAAGAGGTTATTTTTATTTCGCAAGCAAGAGTTGTTAAGCACCATGCTGAAGAAAAAAAATAGAAGATATTTTTTAAGAGTAGAATACAGCCCGTACACTCCAAAATCCTAAACTATCCATTTTGAACTTGATGCTTGCATGGCCTAAATCAAACAATCGGATAAGAAATGCGAAGAATGATCTTGGTATTGTTGGGATTTGGTGGAAATTATTACAACAGAGTGATTAACCAACCTGCGGTATCTTTTACTTCATCATCGGTACTTTCACACCGAACTTCTTCGCATTTTCAATTGCTCTCTCATAACCAGCATCGGCATGGCGGATGATGCCCATGCCGGGATCGTATGTGAGAACTCGCTCAAGTCTTCGTTCCGCTTCCTTCGTCCCATCTGCTACAACAACCATACCGGCATGAATTGACATTCCAATTCCCACGCCTCCGCCGTGATGCACACTCACCCAGCTTGCCCCGCCAACTGCGTTGAGAAGTGCATTGAGAATGGGCCAATCGGCAATAGCATCGCTGCCGTCTTTCATTTTTTCCGTCTCGCGGTTTGGCGATGCAACGGAACCGCAATCAAGGTGATCACGACCGATAACTATCGGCGCTTTCAGTTCACCCTTGGCAACAAGATCATTAAAATTTTTTCCCATCTTCGCACGCTCACCGTAACCGAGCCAGCATATACGGGCGGGAAGTCCTTGAAATTTAACCAGTCTCTGGGCTTTTTCTATCCATCGGCACAGAGGTTTGTTCTCCGGAAACGCTTCAACGATTGCCCTGTCGGTGCGATAAATATCTTCCGCTTCACCGGAGAGAGCCACCCACCTGAATGGACCTTTACCGTCGCAAAAGAGCGGGCGAATATACTCAGGTACAAATCCGGGAATATCAAATGCATTTTTTAAACCATTCGCCAGCGCTTCTCCGCGTATATTATTGCCATAATCGAAAGTGACTGCACCTCGATTCTTCAGCTCTATCATAGCTTTCACATGCTCAACAATTGAAACACGCGACATTGCAATGTATTTTTCTGGATTAGATTTACGAAGTGCAAGTGCCTCTTTGAAAGATATTCCATGCGGGACATAACCATTAAGTGTATCGTGCGCAGAAGTTTGATCAGTAAGAACATCGGGTGTTATTCTACGGCGTATAAGTTCCGGAAGAACGTCCGCTGCATTTCCTAAAAGTGCAACCGATAGCGCTTCTTTCTTCGTTCGTGCCGCTTGAATCCATTGCAGTGCTTCATCAAGTTTATCGGTCATTTTATCAACGTACTTTGTAGTTAGACGTTTTTCTATCCGAGTTCGGTCAACTTCAATTGCAAGACAGGTTGCACCGTTCATTGTTGCAGCAAGTGGTTGAGCGCCGCCCATTCCACCAAGCCCCGCCGTCAGTAAAAATTTTCCTACAAGCGAGCCACCGAAATATTTATCGGCACAAGCGGCAAATGTTTCGTATGTTCCTTGTAAAATGCCTTGCGAGCCGATGTAAATCCAACTACCGGCGGTCATTTGTCCGTACATTGTTAATCCCAACCCTTCCAGCCGTCTGAATTCATCCCATGTTGCCCAATGAGGAACAAGCATCGAATTCGATATCAGAACGCGCGGTGCATCTGCGTGCGTTTTGAAAATACCAACCGGTTTACCTGACTGGACAAGGAGTGTTTCATCATTCTCCAAACTTATTAAGCTGCGTATAATTGTTTCATAACATTCCCAATTTCGCGCGGCTTTACCTGTACCACCGTAGACGATTAGTTCTTCTGGTTTTTCTCCAACTTCTGCATCGAGATTATTCATCAGCATCCGCATCGCCGCTTCTTGCAGCCAGCCCTTGCAGCTTAGTTGTCTGCCCCGCGGGGCTTTGATTGATTTTCTATTGATTGCTTCCATGATAATTATGCTTAGTTATTGTTGTAAAATTTATTTTCTATTTTTATTCACATTTTCAATGAACAATCGGCAATTGAAAATTAATCTGCTGTCATCGTGACATCCCGTATGCTCGGCATCAGCAGAACGCTGTTCAAAAAAACCTTGTTGAGATTTTCCCAGAAAAGGCGGAAGTTCGGATCGTCGGTGAAAAGAACGATGTTTCCCGAACCGAGCCGTTCGTGGATTAGGAATGGGGTTTCTTCCAACATCTTCTCATTCTCTTTCGAAATGTATCCGCTGAGTCGTGGTGATTTAGTGTAAATCCCGACATTATATCCTTTTTCACTCAGCTCGAACATAGTGTTTGTAGTTTTCAAAACTGTAATGATTGAATCGTACCCGAAACCGAGCGGATGCGAATTGTCTAACTTTACGCGCATCATGGTCCCCGGGATATAT
>CAYGZC010000284.1:0-7362 GCA_964354225.1 uncultured Chlorobiaceae bacterium
TGAGCCGCTCGCCGCAGCAAATATCCGGATCCTCGGTACTTCCAAAGGTACGATCACTAATACTCAGGGAAATTACTTGCTCTCCATTGAATCTGGCGAACAGACGCTCATCTTCAGTTATCTCGCTTATCAGTCCGAGACACTGCATGTTGTGATGAAAGAACCGGCTATCCGTGATGTTCAGCTCCGCCCATCACCTATCCAGATGCCCGAAGTGCTTGTCCTTGCCGAAGATCCTGCTATAGAAATCATTCGCAAGGCAATCGCAAATAAACGAAAGTGGATGGACAAATTAAAAAGCTATCGTTTAGAAGCATTCACCCGTCAAACTCTATATCGCGATACTTCAATTGCAAGTATTGCAGAATCTTATTCAGACGGCTTTTGGCAAATAGGCGATACGCTTCGTGAAATAATCAAACAAAAACGTCAAACGGAAAATATTCCTTCCTCAAGCAACTTTGCCGCCGTTTTTGGTATTGAGAATTTCAATGAAGACGAAATCAAGCTTGCCGGTTACACCTTCATCGGACCAACCGCCCCAACGGCCCTTGATTACTACGACTATAAACTTCTTCGGATTCATAACAAATCCGGTTACGAGATTTATGAGATCAAAATGATACCGAAGTCACGAATCACCCCGCTGCTGGAAGGAACGATAATGATTGCCGATTATACCTTCTCAGTGATGGGCATCGAGCTAACACCAAACGAAGCTTTTAATATCCCGCTTGTAAGCGAGTTTAACATAAAGTATCGTCAACAGTTTTCGCTATATGAAGATATTTTTTGGATGCCAACCGACATTCGTATCTTTGGCGGAGCGAAGATTAGCTTCGCCGGCATTACTTTCCCGAAAATACAATTTGAAAAAACCTCAGTTATTTACGATTATAAAATTAATGTTTCAATCCCGGACACGATTTTTAAGAAGCCGAGACTAAGCACAGATTCGGGGGCGGCAAAATATGATTCAACCTTTTGGAAGCAGAACGAGTACCTTCCGCTAACACAAACCGAACGAGTCGCTTACGACTCGCTTGACAGCACTAAAACCTTAGACATGCAATTCCGCCCCGGCGGAATAACGATGACGTTGTTTGCCGATAGCGGCAGTGCATTATCTTTCTTTAAATACGTAGATGCACGGTTTAATCGTACAGAAGGATTTTACTTCGGTGGAAAATATCAACTTGATACACTCACGAGAACATCATCACTCCAAGCTTCTGCCGGTTGGGGATTTTCAGACCAACTGTTTAAAATGAGATTTGGAGGAACACAATTTTTCAATTCATCGCGTAACTATGGAACGGGTGCAGAGATTTATCGAGCGTTAGATAATGCACCCGATGGAAACTATTACGATCCCATTGCCATATCTTTGTCTTCATTAATCGGTAAAAATGATTATCGGGATTATTTTTTCACTTCCGGCTGGCGTGCATATTTAGTCGGGAAGCCGATCAAGAAGATGTCGGCAGAAATTTCTTTCATCAGCGAATGGCAGAAATCTGTTAAGATAAACACCAACTACTCTTTCATTTCATTGGGGAATCAATACAGAGCAAATCCTCCCATCATCGATGGTAAATTGAGGAGTTTAAAGTTAAACCTGAGATACGGAGATGAGCCGATTCCTTTAAATCTTATCCCGGTCGATGCGATTGAGTTCTCGGCAGAACATACCAAACCATCAATAGCCAAGAGCGATTTTGATTTCACCAGATATTACATCACAGCATTGTACAACATGAGAACATTTTTACGAAGCTATCTTTTTCCACCCACTCTGCGATTAAATATTACTGCCGGTACAGCGACCGGAAAATTGCCGCCGCAGAGAATATTCACACTCGATTCACAGCTCGACGGCGAGGCACAGTTCGGTGTCATGAAATCTGCAAGTGTAAAGGAATTTACAGGTGATCGATTTATTATGATGAGCGCAGAACATAATTTCAGGAATGTTCCATTTCTTGCTTTAGGGATTCCCTTCTTATACAAAAAAGGAATTGAGCTTGTGATTCACGGGTCTATCGCACAGGTATGGAGGGATCGTATTTCGACAACGAATGGATGGTATTCCGAAGCAGGATTTGGTATCAGTAAAATATTTGACATCCTTCGGTTAGACCTAACATATCGTTTCAAGAAGCCGAAACATTTTTGCTTTACATTTGGTATAGCAAATATCTACTAAAGAGCCAGTAATTCAATTTGAAACTTCTGAACTATTACTCCTTGTCATGACGGAGGTTGTTCAAAAAGCAATAAAACCCGCCCATCCGAACTTATCCCTAATAGATCCCTGCTGGACTTAGAATTCTAAATCTTGTAAACCAGTTTGCTTTGCATAAATGCCTATTCCGCTAAGAGCGGGACAGCATGACGCGGGACCTTTTAATCAACCCCAAAACATCCCGATTCTAAAAAATTTGAGACCCTTCACGTAGTTGACACTGAGTGAAACAAATGTGTTCAGGGTAACAATTGAAGAGATATTTTAGAAGTCTCAATAATATATATACAAATGAGAGCGAAATGTTTGCATCTCATACCATTTCTACGTAATTTTTCAGAGACATTTTATAAATATTTATCAATGGCTCTGATGTTAATTATTCAACTTATCGTTTTAATAGTTATGAAAAGCTTAATAACCGCCGGATCAACAGCCGATCAATCATTTTCCGATGTAAAAGGAAGAGAAAAAATTCTCGACTCTATATATTCCGATAAAGAGCTCGGCTGCACTGTCAAGAAGGAAGGAACAACATTCCGCCTCTTTGCACCACGGGCTACAAAGGTGATGCTGGTTCTTTTTGATGATTACGACTCTGACAAAGGACAAGACATTAAGATGGTGCGTGACTCGAACGGTGTATGGGAATACTTCTCGCTCGGCAGATTGTACGGAAAATATTATGGATACCGGGTTGAAGGTCCACAGGGACCAGGTGAAAAATTTGATTCTGCTGTTGTTATCGGAGATCCTTACTCAAAAGCAGTTGTTTCTAAAAATAATTATCATCATCCAACAAAATCGCTCATCATTGATACGAAATATAACTGGGATGGCGATACGTTTGTTATTCCATCAAACCATAATGAGTTGATTATTTACGAAGCACATATTCGCGATTTAACGGCCCATCCATCGGCTGGCGTAACTTCACGAGGAACGTATGTTGGATTGACTGAACAAGGAAAAACAGGTGGATTGTCTTACCTGAAGGAACTTGGTGTGAATGCAGTTGAGTTGATGCCCATTCAAAAGTTTGGCAATATTGAGATTCCTTATCGTGATAATAATACGGTAAGCGATAGTGGTGAAGTGAACACATGGAATCCATACGAGCGCAATCATTGGGGATATATGACGAGTTATTTTTTCGCTCCAGAAACTTACTACGCTTCTGATGGTACAATGGTACGTGAAGATTACAACGGCATTGGCGGGCGGGCGGTGAAAGAGTTGAAGGATTTGGTAAAAAAACTCCATCGCGAAGGCATAGCGGTTATCATGGATGTTGTATACAACCACGTTTCGCAGTACGATTATAATCCGTTCAAGTACATAGATAAATTCTATTATTTCCATACCGACTCCAACGGAAATTTTACAAAAACATCTGGTTGCGGGAATGATTTTTACACATCGCGTCCGATGGCGCGGCGGCTTATCATCGAGAACATTAAATACTGGATGAAAGAATATCACGTTGACGGCTTTCGCTTCGACCTTGCGACCATGATTGATTGGGAAACGTGTAGGCAAATTGCAATTGAAGCGAAGAAGGTAAATCCCAATGTTATTCTGATTGCCGAAGCATGGGGTGGCGGTAAATACGATCCGCCCGGATTCAGCGATATCGGCTGGGCATCATGGAATGACCGCTTCCGTAAAGGTGTGAAAGGTCAAAACCCATACAAGGATGCAGGTTTTATTTTCGGAAGGTTTCAGGATAAAAACTCGAAGCAGACGGTTATGAGCTTTGTGACCGGAACACTACGGGAGGATGGAGGGATGTATCTGAATAAAGGACACAGTATCAACTATCTCGAGTCACATGACGATATTACGATGGGTGATTTTGTTCGAACTGTAACAGGCAGTGTAACTGAGACGACACATGTAACTGATATGGATAAACATGCTACACCAACCCCGGTTCAACTTGCGTTGAGTAAACTTGCAGCATTGTTTCTCTTCACGTCACAGGGACCCGTAATGATTCATGAAGGACAAGAATTTGCAAGAAGCAAAGTTATTGCTCCAACGAGCGCACCCGATCCGCGAGTTGGAATGATTGACCGCAACAGTTACGAAAAAGATAATGAAACAAATTATTTGAACTACCACCATCGCGACCTTAACAGAGAATTGTTCGATTATTACAAAGGACTCATAGAGCTGCGAAAACAATATCCAATTTTCAGCAGTGCCCCGAAGGAAGCAGTGGAGTTTCTAAAGAACGATTATGAATTTGTAATTGCATTTAAGATTAACGCAAAAGCAACCCCCTTAGCAAAGGAGAAGAAAAATTTTGTTGTCATTCTCAATAGCAGTCCAACAACTGCATCAGTGAATTTGCCCAAAGGGAGATGGTCGGTTATTGCGAATGACAAAAAAGTATCACTCAAGAAACCGCTTGCCACGATATCAAAGACGATAACTCTACCAGCTACATCGGGAATGATACTTATGAAGGGTGAAAAATAGTTTTTCAAAAAACCAAAAACTAAGAGCAAATAACAAAAAACAAATGACAACTGACCAATGACGATAGAATTCCTCGGTGCTGTTCGTACAGTAACTGGCTCGATGCATCTTCTTCATGTGAACGGCTCACGTATCCTTTTAGACTGCGGATTATTCCAGGGTAGGCGAGCTGAGGCAAACGATCGCAACAGAAGTTTTCCTTTCGATCCCCAATCGATCGATACTGTAGTTCTCTCACATGCGCACATAGATCACAGCGGCAATTTACCAAACCTTGTTAAACAAGGATATACCGGATCAATTTATTGCACTCCGGCAACAAAAGATTTATGCAATATCATGCTTGCAGATTCAGGGTATCTGCATGAACGCGACGCCGAATTTTTAAATAAAAAGCACCGAAAGAACCGCGAGCCGCTTATTGAACCGCTTTATACTTCAGAGGATGCTGCAAAAGCAATGCGGAATTTTTGGGAGATTCCGTACGAAAAAGAATTTGATGTTCTTAGGAATCTCACCGCAAAGTTTACTGATGCCGGTCATATTCTTGGTTCTGCTTCCATCAAGTTGACTGTCAAAGAAAACGGCACAACAAAAACGCTCGGTTTCAGCGGAGACATCGGAAGGTGGAACATGCCAATCATCAAGGATCCTATGTTTATGGGAAATGTTGAAGCACTAATTACAGAAAGTACCTACGGTGGCAAGCTTCACGATCCGCCTGATGATATGGAGAAACAGCTTGTTGCCGATCTTGAGAGAACGATCAACCGCGGTGGAAAGGTTCTGGTCCCTGCATTCAGCGTTGGACGCACACAAGATTTAGTATATACACTCCACATACTCTTCGATAAAGGAAGATTACCCCGCATTCCAATCTATATTGACAGCCCGCTTGCAATCAATGCCACTGAGATATTTAAGCGACATCCGGAATGTTTTGATGAGGAGACATTTCAACACATCGCACAGCATCACGATCCGTTTGGATTCAATCAATTGCAATATGTTCGCACAGCAGAGGAATCAAAACGCCTTAACGACAAAAAAGAACCATGCATGATAATTGCTGCTTCTGGCATGTGTGAAGCGGGACGCATTCTCCACCACTTCGTGAACAATATTGAAGATTCACGCAATACAATTCTTATCGTTGGGTACTGTGCAGAGCATACGCTTGGCAAGCGGCTTGTTGACCAAGCAGAGGATATTAACATTTTAGGCAGCGTGTATAAACGGAGGGCGGAAGTTATCGTACACAACTCCTTTAGTGCGCACGCTGATAACGATGAACTTTTGAAGTACACCAACCAATTTGATAAACGGCAGCTTCAGAAGATTTTTGTTGTACACGGCGAGGTCGAGAGATCGGTGGATTTGCAGAATGGCTTGATGAGAAACGGATTCAAGGATGTGGAAATACCGGTACGAGGAGAAAAATTTACTGTATGAAACAATGTTACTAGCTATGATTAAAAAACTTCGTATAGTTATACAAGACTATTTACATGGCAATTTGGATTCTCGGGATAAGATATTTCCAGAATTTTCATTTGAATTGAGGTTTTAGTATTTATGAATACTGGTTTACAAGGTAAGGTTGTTCTCATCACTGGTGCAAGCAAAGGCATAGGTAAGGCGATTGCGCTGGCATTTGCAGAGGAAGGTGCGCGGCTTGCACTTTGTGCACGTGATGAGCGCGAGCTGAAGCTCGTTACAGATGAAATCCAGATTCACACCAAAGCTGATATCATCGCCATTAAAGCAAACACAATGAAGCTAAACGACATACGTAGGTTTGTTAATGCTACAGTGAAGAAATTCAATCACATTGACATTCTCGTAAATAATGCCGGAGGGGCACACATCGGTGGAATATTTCAGACAACGGATGAAGAATGGGAGTACCACATCCAATTTAAACTTATGGGTTACATACGCATGGCAAGAGAAGTCATTCCACACATGAAAAAAAATGGCAACGGGAAAATCATTAACATCATCGGTACTGCAGGAAAAGATCCAAATCCACTATACATGGTCTCGGGCGTTACAAATGGAGCGCTTATCAACTTCACCAAATCTTTATCAAAAGAATTAGAGCTGGATCACATCACTGTTAACAGCGTCAATCCCGGAACTACAGATACACCGCTCACAGAAGAAACATTTAAATCGCTTGCCAAAATTTTTCAGAAAACTCCTGACGAAATACGAAAATCTGCGGCTGAATTATCCCCTCAAGGTCAAATCGCAGCGCCAGAAGATATTGCCAAAGCCGTACTATTCCTATCATCTGATTCCGCTAATTTCATTAACGGCATCTCGATTAACGTCGATGCCGGTAAGATATCTGGATTATGGTAAGATATTTATTCTTGAATATTTTCTTGATATCGATGATGATGCCGATTGTAACTGAAGCTCAGGAAGAGTATACGGCTGGAAAACAACCGGCTATTCTACCATCCGATACATTCCGTAAAAATACTGCATCAATTTCATTCGATAAATCGTTTAATACTTATCATTGGAATGGGATCACATATTATAAAAATACATTTGGTCCCATGCTTCTTCAGATTAACGAGCAGTTCCTTTCAATGATTATCAGTGCAAACCGGAAGCTCATA
>CAYGZC010000285.1:0-9354 GCA_964354225.1 uncultured Chlorobiaceae bacterium
CGGGCAAGCCCTCGATGGGCGAAGAGCCGTTCGCTCCGCGAACGTCGCCCATCATCGGGAAAAACTCCATGCTCGCTCAAACAAATCTCCAAAAGAAGGAGATTCGTTCGCTCGCACGTTCGTTTTTCCCGCGCAACGTTATGTGCAATTGCCCCTTCGATGATATAGAAGAAAGGAGTTAACACCATGCATACTCTCTCTACGATTTTACTCACATGCTTGCTTTCATTATTTATTGTGAGCATAGCTCACGCACAATGGGTACAAACAAATGGACCTTATGGCGGTTCCATAGCTTTTTTTGCAGTATGTCCTTCTGATAGTGTGTCAGGTGGTACAACTCTATTCGCTGGGACGGCTTATGGTGATTTCTTTTATTCCACCGATAGTGCTAAAAGCTGGGTATTAAACAGTGGTTGGCCGTATGGTCAAGTAGCCAATACTTTTGCCGTCTCAGGCAAGAATCTCGTTGTCGGGACTTATGGCGGCATCTTTCTTTCAACCAACATAGGCACAAGTTGGACTGCAGTCAATATGGGTTTGCCAAATACAGGTGTTCGTTCGCTTGTCGTTTTGGACTCAAATCTCTTTGCTGGAACTGATGGATATGGAGTTTATCTTTCCACCGATAATGGGACGAGTTGGAATGCTGCAAATTCCGGTATGACGAATGCTCGGGTTACTTCTGTTGTCGTTCACGAATATAATCTTTTTGCAGGTACTGCCGACAGTGGGGTTTATCGTTCGACCGACAATGGTATGAGTTGGACTGCAGTCAATAACGGCTTTTCTTCTCTGAATGCTTCTACGTTTGCATCATTTGGCCTAAACCTTTTTGTTAGTAATTATGGTAGTGTGTGGCTTTCGACAAATAACGGTGCAAGCTGGACAGATGTCAGTACCCGTTTTCAGTGGCAGTACGTTCAGGTTTTTGCCATCTCCGGAACGAATCTGTTTGCGGGAACCGCTGATAATGGAGTTTATCGCTCCACAAATAACGGCACAAGCTGGAGTCCGGTCAACAATGGTCTTACAAATCTAAATGTCCGCACCCTGACTAGCGTTGATGCAAACATTTATGCAGGTACTACTGGCGGAGGGATATTTCTCTCTTCCAACAATGGGACGAGTTGGACACAGGTCAATTCAGGGCTGGCGAATGTTTTGGTTAGGTGTCTTGCTGTCTCGGACACGAATCTCTATGCAGGGACTTGGCAAAGTGGAGCTTTTCTCTCGACTAATAATGGTACAACGTGGACAGAAATAAATACTGGCTTGCCTTCTGCATCAAGCATCAGAGATTTTGCTTTCTCTGGGGAAAATATTTTCGCAGGTGGTGACGGAGTATTTCTTTCTACTAACAACGGTATAAACTGGACAGCCGTCAATAATGGTTTGCAGGGTCTTAACGTTTATGCTCTCGCAGCCTCGGGGACCAATCTCTTTGCCGGGACGGGTTATCATGGAGCTTATCTTTCCACCGATAACGGCACAAGTTGGACAGCCATAAATAATGGTTTACCGTTCATCTACGATTCTACTTGGGTCGCTCCAATTTATACACTCGCTGTTTCTGGAACAAATCTTTTTGTAGGCACTGATTCCTGGGGGGTATTTCTCTCCACAAACAACGGTACAAGTTGGTCAGCCGTAAATGACGGTTTGCCAAAGTATACTTACGATACTACTATATTTGCTTGTGTTTATAAACTCGCCCTCTCTGGCCCAAATCTTTTTGCCGGCACTGAACAAGGAGTATTTCATTCCACCAACAACGGTACGAGTTGGAGAGCCGTGGCATCAGAGCGGCCTGGGTCTGGTGGGAGTATATTTGCTCTTGCGGTCTCAGGAACGAATGTTTTTGCAGGAGGTAGATCTAATAAAGTTTTTCACTTCACCGACAATGGCGCAAATTGGAATGAGGTTGGACCTGGTGTCATACCGGGGGGTAGCTATATTACAGCTTTAACCATTTCAGGTAAAAATCTCTACGCGGGAACTGTAAACGGCGCAGCGGGTATCTGGCGTTACCATCTCCCATGGATAGATGACGTTTTTCCATTTACAGATGAACTTCCACGTAAATACTTGTTGAGCCAAAACTACCCCAACCCCTTCAACCCAAGCACGACAATCAGCTACCAGCTCCCAACGCAAAGCCACGTTACGCTCAAAGTCTTTGATGTGCTGGGTCGTGAAATTGCGACGCTGGTGAATGGTGTTGAAGGCCCGGGGCAAAAGTCGGCACAGTTCGATGGACGCGGACTGGTAAGCGGCGTGTACTATTATCGCCTGCAAGCTGGCTACTATGTTGAAACGAAGAAATTATTGTTGCTCAGGTAAGGGGCAATTGCACATAACACGCCAAACAACGGCGCACTGAGTTTAATCATGGAAGCTCAATACTTTTGTTCACTCGAATGAGAATTATATGTTCACAAAAGTATTGCGTTGTTTGCCGAGACGTTATGTGCAATTGCCCCTCTCTTAATTTCCACGAAAGGAGTTAACACCATGCGTACTCTATCTACAATTTTACTCACATGCTTGCTCTCATTATTTTTTGTGAGCACAGCCCACACACAATGGGTGCAAACCAATGGACCCAATGGAGCGTTTGTTCTGTCACTTGCCGTCTCCGACACACATCTTTTTGCTGGTACTGATGGTGATGGCGTTTTTCGTTCCACTAACAACGGCGCAAGTTGGGTTGCCGCCAATACAGGCTTAACATTCAAATATGTTCATTCGTTAGCTATCTACAGAACAAATCTGTATGCTGGTACTAGTGGCGACGGAATTTTTCGTTCCACAAATAACGGCACGAACTGGACTAGAGTCAATACCGGCTTAACATCTTTCAATATACGTGCACTCGCTCTCGACTCGTCTGGAAATCTATTTGCTGGAACTTATGGCGGTGGCGTCTTTCTTTCCACTAACAACGGCACAAGCTGGACTGCAATCAATACTGGCTTGACAAACACTCATGTCTATAGTCTTGCTGGCAGTGATACAAATCTCTTTGCCGGAACTTATGGCGGTGGTGTTTTTCATTCCACCGACAACGGTGCAAGCTGGACTGCAGTTAATGTTGGATTGACTGATTCCATTGTTACTGCCTTAATCATTAACGGTCAGTATATTTTTGCTGGAGCAAGATCATCTGAGGGTTACCCTGCAGGCCGTGTTTATCGTTCAGCCAATAATGGTGATAGTTGGACATTGGTTGACCAAGGGTGGGGCAGTTCTGAAGTATCCTGTTTCGCAGTATGCGGAGCTTCGCTCTTTGCCGGAACATATTATGGTATTTACCATTCAACCAACAATGGTGATAGCTGGACAAATGTCAGTGAGGAAATACACGCTCCTGTTTACGCATTGACCGTAAGTCATACGGCTATCTTTGCTGGAACAGATTGGACTGGAGTTTACCGTTCAACTAATGATGGTGTTAACTGGACGGCGGTCAACGAAGGGATACCATATGGCTACGTCAATGCATTAACTGTGAAGGGTGCAACTCTTTTTACCGATGTGAATTGGGGTGGTGTCTATCGCTCAACAAATTATGGTGATAGCTGGACACCTGTCAACCAAGGTCTAACGAAACCCGCAATCTCAAGCCTGATAGCAAAAGGCATCAATCTCTTCGCCGGAGGAATGGGTTTGTTCCGTTCTACAAATGATGGCGACAACTGGACGGAGTTAACAGGTGTGAGTCATGGGATAGAGGTCTTGATCGTGAGCGGTACGACTCTATTTGCAGGTACCTGGTCGTCTGGTGTTTTTCGTTCCACGGACGATGGTACAAATTGGACGTCTGTGAATACAGGTCTGATGAATTATTCTGTCCGTGCACTTGCAGTGAATCCGAATTCATCCGAAAATCTCTTTGCCGGGACAGATGGGGGTGTTTTTCGTACTATCGACAACGGTGCAAGCTGGACCAATGCCGGATTGATGGACACTTTTATCACTGCTCTTGCTGTCAGTGGCACGAATCTCATTGCTGGGATTGGGAGCGGCGAAGTTTTTATTTCCACAAACGTCGGCGTAAGTTGGACAGCGGTTAATACACCATTCTGGGATTTGCGAACGATGGTGCAGATTGACTCGAATCTCTTTGCTGGGACTGGGGCCGGCGTGTTTATTTCCACCGATAATGGCACAAACTGGATGGCGGTCAATCAAGGCTTGACCAAATCTTATGTTAATGCCCTTACCGTCTTAGGAACGAATCTCTTCGCCGGGACTGCTTATGGTGGAGTCTGGAAACGCCCGCTCTCGGAAATGATTGTCTCTGTTAAGGAGAAAACCAACGATATGCCAAGGGAATTTGCTCTTGAGCAAAACTACCCCAACCCGTTCAACCCGGCAACCTCTATCCAGTTTGCGCTACCGAAGTCGAGTTTCGTAACGTTGAAGGTGTTCAATCTCCTGGGGCAAGAAGTTGCAGTACTCGTTGACCGGGAACTACCGCCAGGTTATCAGGTTGTCATGTGGGATGCGAGCAAAGCGTCAAGCGGCATTTATATCTATCGCCTGCAGGCTGGCAATTTTGTTGAAACTAAGAAGCTCTTATTGCTTAGATAAGGGGCAACTGCACATAACACGTCAAATAACGGTGCCAGAGAAATCACAGCTTGAAAAAGTCTCGCTCAATATTTTGTTGGATGAATGTTCCGCAGTCATTCTATCAATCTATCCTTTTGATACTAAACATTTTATTCCCGCAGAACGGCAGCGGCTCGCTTATCCGATACCCTCTAAACATTTCCTCAAATGTAGTAAGCTGACGGGTAACATTGTAAAACGAATGTCGTTTGTACGAACCGATGCTCGTTGATATAATAATAACACCTTGGGGATTTAGATGTTTCTTTATATTTTCCATCGCATATTTAAACTTTCGCTCATCAGTGATATGCTGAGCCACATCCATCATGATTATGAGATCATAGAAGCCCGGAATTTCTTGTGCTGAAACATCCACCTTTTTAAAATTGAAATCGGGAAATCGCAAGCGCAGTCCATCGAATAAAACATCCACTATATCGATACCAAGATATCTTTTACCGCCGGCATTACGAAAAACACCGGCATAAAATCCGGTGCCGCATCCAACATCGAGCATTGAAACTTCTTTGAGGTTAATATTCTCGCGGCTGCACAGCCCAAGCATTAACCGCCCTCCCTCATCAAGGATTTGCTGGTTTTGCTCCTGTGTCATATCGAACGCACCCACACCCCTCAAATCGAATCCATATTTCGTATGCCGCTCCTGCCAGTATTCTTCTGCCCGATAACTATCCTTCGATTTAAATCTTAGAATGCTTCGGAAATAATTGATGCGATTTCGCAATACTCCAAGGGGATCGCTTATCAACTTTAGTAGCTTGCTCTTTACCGTCATGTGGATGGCTAGTTTATTTGAAACGTTTATTGTTGAGAAAAGATTTTTTAGATTGTCGGTGTGCGTTCTTTAAAGTAAGCTGAGATTTTTGCTTATTTTCCCGCGGCTTAACAATCGATTTTCGTCGATTCGATATCCCTTTCATATGGATACTAAATACATATTTTCTGAATCATCAATCATTCCTCCGCCATCTTCTCTTCTCTTTCCAATCCATATTTTTTTATCTTCGTATAGAGGTGGCTGCGCTCCATCTCAAGCGCATCGGCAGTTTTGGTAACGTTCCAATTATGCAATTTCAGCTGATGCTTAATGAATGCCGCCTCTGCTCTGTCTTTAAACTCTTGAAATGATTGGCTCGATTGCACAAGCTCTTCAACAGTATCGCGCGGGGCAAACGACAGCATTTCCAGATCCGATAAATCAATCTCACTTGCAGTTGACATTATCACAATGCGCTCGATAATATTCCGCAGCTCCCGGACGTTGCCTCTCCACTCCATTCCCATCAACACATACATCGCACGTTGAGATATTATTTTCTTAGCTATACCGTTACGGCTGCATGTATCTTCGATGAAAGCATTGACGAGTATCGGAATATCTTCCTTCCTGTCGCGGAGCGGTGAAACGGTAATCGGAATCACATTGAGCCGATGATACAAATCCTCTCTAAAATTTCCCTTCTTTATTTCTTCAGTAAGATTTTTATTGGTTGCAGCGATAACCCGGACATCTACAGGTATAGTTTTGCTGCCGCCGACACGCTCAATCTTACCTTCTTCAAGTGCGCGCAGCACTTTTGCTTGTGCCTGTAAGCTCATATCCCCCACCTCATCAAGGAAAATCGTTCCACCATCTGCCTGTTCAAACTTACCGATGCGCTGGTTGGTTGCACCGGTGAATGAACCCTTCTCGTGCCCGAACAATTCCGACTCGATTAACTCGGCAGGAATGGCGGCACAATTCACTTCAACTAAGGACATTGTAGAACGCTTACTTGAGCGATGGATAGCTTTTGCCACAAGCTCCTTGCCGCTCCCGCTCTCGCCGCAGATTAATACACGAGCATCCGTCGGTCCAACACGTTTTATGAGATCGAGAATTTCTTTCATCTTCAAGCTGTCAGCGAGAATCCGTTCTTTCTCCCGCACCTGTTTTATTTCGTTTGCAAGCTGCCGATTCTCGAGAGCGTTGCGGAGTGTGATCAACAATTTATCGCGGTCGAGCGGTTTTGGAAGATAATCGAATGCGCCCAACTTTGTCGCTTCAACAGCCGTTTCAAATGTACCGTGCCCCGAAATCATGATCACCGGTATCTCAGCGTTCAACGTTTTCATTTCCCGCAACACTTCAATTCCATCCATTCCTGAAGGCATTTTGATATCAAGAAAAACTGCATCGGGTAAATTCTCTTTAAAGGAAGCGAGCGCCTTTGCTCCATTCTCAGCAAAAAGAACATTGTACTTTTCGTACTCAAGGATCATTTTGATGGAATCGCGCACGCTTTTTTCATCATCAACGATAAGAATCGTTCTCATTATTTAACTCCTAAACATTTTGAAGTATCAATCATACCCTGAGCACTCCGGACATGCTTTGTTGCAATTTCTACCTTTATAAATTCCGATGGAACGCGATGAATATTATCAAGCAGAGCGAGTCCAAATTCCTGTCCCTGTCGGTTTGCCCGCATATCGCGTTCGTCCAACGCACCATCTACAAGAAAAGCATCCTCACCTTCTTCGATAAAATCGCCAAACCGTTCCGCCGGTTGGCGTGATTCAAAAATAAATGCCAAGAACGCAGATCCAAAAAAATGCTGGAGCTTATCACGATCTCCGCTCGGTGGAGTGTCGGAATAGATTTTAGCTGGAAGATTTTTCACCCGACGCGTAAATTCCTTCTCCGATTCATTTGTTAGAGGAAAGGCGAGCGCAAAGATAGGCACCTTCAAATTAATAGTTCGATGCTCGAAACATGCAATCGCTGAGATCAACAGCGAAACAGCAGTGTTATCATTTGTAATGTCCATCGCCTTAACATAGATGGCATCAATCGCTCGTGTATCACCGTAATGTTGACGTAATCGATAAAACGTTTTACTCCGAATGAAAGATTTTAATTCTATCTCATATTGTATGAAAAACGGCGGGAAATAAGATGTAAGGAATCCAAATGGCGATGATTCATCGAACTGGAGATAACGTGATAATGAATCTTGGGCAATGCTCGTTTGCTGTGCGGTACCCTGATTGGAAAAACAGATCGTCAGCATTAACATCAACACAACGAGCCGCATCATTACACCTGAATCACACCCGGATTGAACTTGGGGATGTAAGGATTATTCGCGGCAATCTGGATACAATGGGAAATGATTTGTCGGGTTGTAATCGGATCGACAATGCCGTCGACCCATAAGCGAGCGGCAGCATAAAGCGGATCAAGCTCGCTCTCGTAGCGCTCTGAAATTTCTCGCAGCATCTTTTCTTTTTGTTCCTTGGAAATCTCGTTCCCCTTTGCCGCCATCTGCTGAACCTTGATGCTTAATAAAGTCTCGCTTGCTTGCTTTCCACCCATGACCGCAATTTGTGCAGTGGGCCACATAAAGATAAACCGCGGATCGTAAGATTTTCCGCACATGGCGTAATTGCCGGCACCGTAGCTGTTGCCCACCACAAAAGTAATTTTCGGAACAACGCTATTTGCGACGGCATTAACCATCTTTGCACCATCTTTAATAATTCCGCCTTGCTCGGCGCGCGTCCCAACCATGAATCCGGTAACATCCTGAAAGAAAATTAGGGGAATATTTTTCTGGTTGCAATTTAATATGAAGCGGGTTGCCTTGTCGGCACTATCGCTGTATATCACGCCACCAACCTGCATCTCTCCCCTCTTCGTCTTAGTCACCGATCTCTGATTTGCAACTATGCCGATAGCCCATCCATCAACTCTTGTATAAGCCGTGATGACAGATTTGCCATAGCCAGCCTTGTATTCATCGAACTCACCCGCATCAATAATGCGGGCAAGCACCTGGTGCATATCGTAAGGTTTTGTGCGATCTTGTGGAAACAAACCATAAATTTCTTTGGGATCGAATGCCGGCGGTTTTGGCGTGATGCGATCAAATCCCGCTTTTGAAGTCGCGCCAAACTTGTCTATAAGATTACGGATGGTTTCTAAACACACATCATCGTTCTGCATTTTATAATCTGTAACGCCGCTGACTTCACAGTGCATCGCCGCACCACCAAGCTCTTCAAGGTCAGCATCCTCACCAATCGCGGCTTTAACGAGGAAAGGTCCTGCAAGAAAAACACTTCCCGTCTTATCAACAATCAATGCTTCATCGCTCATGATGGGAAGATATGCACCACCTGCAACACAAGGTCCCATTATTGCAGCAATCTGAGGAATACCCATCGAAGACATTACAGCATTGTTCCGGAAGATACGACCGAAGTGTTCTTTGTCGGGGAAAATTTCGCTTTGGAGTGGTAAGAAAACCCCAGCCGAATCAACAAGATAGACTATTGGGAGTCGGTTTTCCATTGAAATTTCTTGAGCACGAAGATTTTTCTTGCAAGTAACCGGAAACCACGCTCCCGCCTTTACTGTTGCATCATTAGCAACGATAACTACATCACGGTTGTGAATTTTCCCGATACCGAAAATTGTACCAGATGCCGGCGCGCCGCCGTACTCTTCATACATCCCATAAGCACAAAATAAACCGATCTCTAAAAAATGACTGTTAGGATCAATCAGTTTTGAAATGCGCTCGCGGGCTGTAAGCTTCCCTCGTTTATGATGTTTCGCTATCGCATCTACTCCGCCACCCATTTTGATGACTTCGGCTTTTGAGTTCAGGATACGCATGAGGTTTTTTAGATTGTCTTCGTACTTGTAAAAATTTATATCCTTATTAA
>CAYGZC010000286.1:0-16761 GCA_964354225.1 uncultured Chlorobiaceae bacterium
CAATATTCCTCACTGCTGCCTCCCGTAGGAGTCTGGACCGTATCTCAGTTCCAGTGTGGCTGATCATCCTCTCAGACCAGCTACCCATCGTCGGCTTGGTGGGCCGTTACCCCGCCAACTACCTAATGGGACGCAGGCTCATCAATAGGCGCCCTTGCGGGCCTTTAACAACATCACCATGCGGTGCCGCTGCATTATCGGGTATTAGCCCCGATTTCTCGGAGTTGTCCCCGTCCTAAAGGAAGATTGCCTACGCGTTACTCACCCGTTCGCCGGTTTACTAGGGATATTGCTACCCCGTTCTCCCTGACTTGCATGTGTTAGGCACGCCGCCAGCGTTCGTCCTGAGCCAGGATCAAACTCTCCGTTGTAATTTTTTAAATTCAACTTCGAGCCTGATTGTGTCCTACCAATAAAGTTGGCAGGTCTGGTTGAAGTTCTCTAAAAGCTGACTTAGAGCTTTGCACTATATTTTCAAAGAACAATTGAGAAAAAAATCCCGACCCCGTAGTGTTTTAGGGGATCGGATGTACCACGTTTTGTGGGGATAATAATATAACTATTTTTTACTTAGATGTCAAATTATTTATCTAAAATTTTAAAATATTTTTTTGACCCCTGATAAGTCTCTGATATAGAGTGAAATCTATTGTTTTTACATTTTTTACGGGAAAATTTCTATCTCAAGGTTTCTATATATCTCTATTAATGGAATGTTTTTTTCGATCGCCAATCTTCTACATTCCTCATATTCTGGAATAAACCGCTCTTTTCCATTATATTTCACAACTTTTACTTTTATTTTACCGAGTTTTGATTCGATCTCGCGTTGTTCGCGTACAACTTTTCGTCGGTTGATATGTTGCATACGTATTCCGAGCGTGCTAGTTTGAGAAAAAAATACTTCAGTTATGTGGTCTAATTTTGAACGACTCGTAATCGCTGAAAGAAGTACGCCGGGTCTTCCTTTCTTCATAATGATCGGTATTAGAAATGCATCATCTGCACCGTGAGATAGTAATTGTTCGATTACGAAAGGGTATATCTCGGGATTCATATCGTCGATGTTTGTTTCAACGATAACACTCTCTTCTTCTTCACCTGACTGTTCTAATTCACCAATCATCACCCGAAGTAAATTTGGAATTGATTTGATTTCTCCTGACCCAGCCCCATAGCCAATGTCTTCAAAAGAAATTTGTTCATTCGAAAGAACACCCGACGATATAGCTTTTACAATTGCTGCACCGGTTGGTGTTGTAAGCTCGAATGGAACATCAGTCAATACTGTTGGATACCCTTTAAGAATTTCAGCGACTGCGGGTGCAGGCAATGGAAGCTGACCATGTGCTGCGTCGACAAATCCACCACTGCCAAGTTTTATTGGCGATGTATATACTTTTTTAATCCCAAATTTTTCTAAGCAAATGGCCGCTCCAACAATATCCACAATTGCATCAAGAGCACCAACTTCATGGAAATGCACATCATCAATGCTCATGTTATGTATCTTCGCTTCAGCGTGTGCTAATTGCATGAAGATTTTTTTTGCGTTTTCTGTTACACAGTCACTTAAAGTATTCCGACTGATAATTTCAAGAATATCGTGGATATTACGGTTGTGATGTTGATCAGAAATTATCACATCAAGCTTTACGGCAGTAATACCGCTTCTCTCAAGATGTGTGGCTTGAAATTCGACACCATGCAAATCAAGCTTGCTGATTTCGTTGGAAAGATAGTCAAGTGATACGCCGGCACTTATAAATGCACCCAATGTCATATCACCACTGATTCCTGCTATTGTATCAAAATATGCAATTTTCATTTTATCATGCTTAATTTCTTTACTAAAAATTTACAAAACTTTTTCTATATAAGAAAGGATTCGTTGGGTAGCACCGACATTTTTTTTAACAAGCGACATCACCTTTTCACCGCATCTAATTCTTTCCGTTTCGTTCTCCAATAACGATTCAAGCTGAATGTATAATTCATTTTCATCGCGGCATGTAAAAGCTGCCTTTTCTTCCACTAACTGAATCGCTTCTTGGGAATTTTCGTACTTGTGCCCAAAAATAATTGGGATACCATAAGATGCCGGTTCCAATACATTATGAATGCCGTTATGAAAACTTCCACCTACATACGCAATATGAGCATAACGGTAAAGCGGCATCAAGATACCTACAATATCAATTAGGATAATTTTTTCGTCCTGATACTGGCTTAAGTTCGAAAACCTGATAGCGGAAGTATCTTCATTCAATTCGTTTTCAATTCTTTCAAGGGTTTCAATGGTCGGCTCGTGCGGCACTAGTACTGCAATGAACTCAGGGTGATTTGCAATTATTTTGAATATCGCCGGTAAAAGAATATTCTCATCATCTTTCCAACTGCTGCCGATTACGAGCACCTTTTTATTTGCTACTATTTTAGGGTCGAGAATTTGACGGCTTTTCGAGTCTACACTGCGCTGCCAAACTTGATCATATCTGGTATCGCCTATGACTTCAATTATTGGGTGACTTATACGGAATGATTCAAAAACATTTTTGTCGTTCACCGAAACAGTTAAGATGTAATCCACCAAGTTATAGAATTCTCGATGAAATTGTTTGATCACTGGTAACTTCCTTACCGTCTGGTTTTGAAGTGTTGCGCTAGCAATAAACGTTGGTATGTCGGAACGCTTTAATGCCCAGAGATGATTGGGCCATGCGTCGTATCTGATAATTACAGCAACATTTGGTTTGACGATATTTACAAACTTCCTGGCATTCTGATATGAATCAAAAGGTATATAGGTGATTAGATCGGCTAATTTATATTTTTGGGAATGTTCGTATCCAGACGGTGAAAAGAATGAAACAATGATTTGAATTTGAGGGTACCGCTTTTTTAATTCTGTAATGATTGGTTTTGCCTGCTCGAACTCTCCCATTGATGAAGAATGAAACCAGATGCGTTTATTGTCGGCAGTGAGCTTATTAATTTCTTTTTGAAGCTCTTCAAATAATCCTTTTCTTCCACGCAACCCTCGTGCAGCTTTCTTATCGAATAATCCTAAAATGTGGAACACAATCCAGAGTGTGGGCACCACAATAATATTATAGAATAATTTCCAAAAAAAACTATTCAAATATTTCTTTTCATTCATGGTTTTACGATAATAATCTTTGGGTCGCTTTTGACACATCATTGACTTGAATATCTTTCATACAACGGAAATGACCACGCGGGCATCTCGCTAAACCGGTATGTGAACATGGTCGGCAAGATAAACCTTTCCGTTCGATCACTAAATTTTCTGTGTCATAGGGAAAAAAACCAAACTCTTGTACGGTCGATCCGAAGATTGCAACAATTTTTCTTTTTCTTGATGCCGCAAGGTGCATAATGCCGGTATCGTTCGTCAAAACCATATTACAAACATCAAGGACGGCAGCGGTTTCAAGTAAAGTTAATTTTCCAGCCAAACTTTCTGCGGCATTTGATCCAAGTTTTGCGTTGATCATTTGTGCAATATCACCACAATAATCATGCTCGTCTTTTCTGCCAAAAATAATGACTTTTACGCGGTACTTTTGAGCGATTTCAACTCCAAATTCAACAAAACGTTCTGGTAACCAGCATTTGGTAAAATGACGTGCTGAGGGGACTACCCCTATTACGTATTCGAATCGACTAAGCTGGTATTTATCCATCATTGAGTTGACTGTAGAAATAGTTTCATCAGGTATAAAAATCTCTAATCCCAGACCATCATTCTGAATGCCAAATTTTTTAACTGTTTCAAGATAGCGCTCTGCGACCGGAACAATGGATCGGTAATAATTCCATTTGAACTTGACGAGAATGAATCTCGTTATTACTCTTTTATTAACCACTGAACTATTTTCCGCCCCGGCAAACCACCTTAAGTACTGACTGCGCAAACTATTATGTATATCGATGATTGCATCATATTGATGCAGCTTGATTTCGTTTTTCAGCGACTTTAATTCTTCCTGTTCAACCGTTTTCAATTCAATCACACTGGAAAGATGTGGATTAAATTTCACAAGATCAGCGTATTCCGCTTTTACAAGAAAATCTATTTGCGATGAAGGATATGCGCCGCGGAGAACCCGAATAAGTGGCGAAGCAAGAACAATATCACCTATTGAGCTGAAACGAATAATAAGAATTTTATTTAATGAAATCGGCACAAAGAAACTTACAACTTTTTAGAAGGAATTGCAAGAGTGATTTGAATGTGAAAAATTCATTTGTTTCTCTCTATTATAAAGCTAATGCCGTTTCGATGAAAATTGCAATTTAAGTTCTTCCTCAAAAGCATCAAATGTTAGTTTATCGAAAAGAACAAAACGTAAATGGCGAAGGTGAGTGGATTGTATTAAAAATTCTATTGTTTCAGTTATCATTATTTTTGCACAATGAAAAACGGAGAAGCCGCCAACCCCTGTGCCAAGCGCCGGAAAACTGATCGAGGTAACTAGATTCTTATCGGCAAGTTGCAGTGCGTTAAGCGTTGAAATTCTTATTTTATTTGCATCAGTGTGCAGGTCTTGCCCCATAACTGCAGCGTGAATGATGTGCTTTGCTTTTAACTTTCCACCCGAGGTGATAACTGCTTTGCCAACATCTACGGGTCCTTGAGCAACTGCTTGGCGCTCAATCTCCTCACCGCCCTTCCGCTTGATTGCACCTGCAACTCCAGCCCCCATCCAAAGGTGATTGTTGGCAGCGTTTACGATTGCGTCACATTCCTGATCTGTAATATCACCTTGAAGAATCTCTATCGAGCCATGGTTAATTGGGTAGCGCACAGAATTATTTTCTCGGCATTTTTAAAAAAAGATCATTGTTCGCTGCATAATCTTAAAAGCTATATCGGGAGAAACAATCGAACCGTTGTACCTTTACCGATCTTACTTTTGACTTCAATCCGACCTTTATGATCGTCAATTATTTTTTTCACTATCGCCATACCAAGTCCTGTCCCATGTTTTTTTCCATACGTAAAGAATGGCTCAAACATTCTTGCCTTAATTTCTTCCGTCATTCCGATGCCATTATCAATGAACTCTATCACTAATTGCCCGTCTGATTTAAATGTATTCACTTTTAGTATCCCTCCGTTTGGCATTGCCTCTGATGCATTTCCAGCTATGTTATAAAATGCTCGCAACAATTTTTCCTCGTCAATAATAATCGATTCTGAAAACTTAAATTTTTTAACTAATTTTACGTTCCACTTTGTTAGATTCTTTTCAATAATTTCCATCATTGTTTCCATCGACTCAGCGAAGTTTACTCTTTCCATATTCAGGGTGCTAATTCCACGAGCAAAATCTAAAACTTCTTGCGTCATGGAAGTAAAACGGTCTATTTGCTGAATCATTTCCTCGGCTAGTTTTTTAGTTTCTTCGCTCCCAGTTTTATTTTTCAATACATCAGCAGAAAGGCGAATAATACTCATCGGGCTTTTTATGTCATGTATAATCGTACTCGCCATGCGTCCCACTGCAGAGAGCCGTTCATTCTGAATCATCTGTTGTGCAAGTCGTGCATTCTCGATTGCAATGGATGCGTGTACTGAAAATGCTTCAATAAATTCTTCGTCTTCCTTGGTAAAAGCACTTTTCGTTTTGTTCAAAAGCTGGAATACACCAATAATTTTTCCATTCCTATTATTCATTGGTATACACAAAGTTGCCTTGGTTCTGTAGCCCGTTGCCTGATCGATCTTCCGATTGAATCTTTGATCTTTATATGCGTCCGGAATATTTATTGTTTCTCCGGTTGCTGCAACTGTACCGGCTATACCAACACCAACCGACAAACGAATTTCAATACTTGAAGAACCTTTTTGAACCTTCGACCACAATTCATTCTTTGCCTCATCAAGAAGATATAATGTGCCTCTGTCGGCGCCCACTGTTCGTGCAGCAGTTTGAAAAACAAGCTCAAGCAGTCGGTCAAGATCAAGTGATGAGTTGATTATTTTTGAGGCTTCTACAACTTGACGCGTTTTAACAAGCTGTTGATGTAATGCAACCAGATTCGATTCCTGATGAAGAACATAAGTAAGATTATTCGTTCTTAATCGCAAAGTCACCATATGAAGGAGATTCATTGCGAATGCCGGACTTAATTTCAGAAGTTTATCGAAATCTTTCTTTTCGAGTTTAGCAAGTGTGCAATTGCCGATCGCCGTTGCCCGCGCAGATCTCTGCCTTCTATCAATTAAATCTAACTCTCCAAAGAAATCACCTTCGTGAAGAATACCGAGCACTATCTCCTCACCTGTTCGCAGGTGCTTGGAAATTTTTACACTTCCTGAAAGGACAAGGAACAAGCAATTCCCTTCAGTCTTATCGTCAAAAATAACTTTGCCGTCGGTAAATTTTATCTCTTTAAGTGTGCTACAAATAGTCTGCAATATAGAATGTTCTACAGACTGAAATAGAACATTCTTACGAATCTTTTCCAAATGAGAAATTTTATGTGCCATAATGGTATCAAAAATATAAAAACCAAAGGTAAGAGTCAAGATTATCGGCAAGAAACGAAACATTAAATCCTCAATAACGTACTTTTATAAGAGAAAAGTACTTTTTTCTAGTTATTAGGATATAAAATGCATCAACGGAGTTCGTCAAACAGAAGTAGTAAGTTGTACCGTATCCCTTTAATCCTTTTTTGTCTCTGCACATCTGCACTTTTTGCAGGAGAACGCTTAATGGTTCAACTAAAGGATTTTACCCAAACCGAAGTAAAAGCCGGCGGATTTATTCTACCCTCCGATACACGGATACATATATATGCGATAGGTAGCGGTGAGAAAAGCTCATCCTTTTCTATAGCAGGCCTGTACGCCTATGGATGGATAATAAATGCCGATTCGCGTGAGCTTGTATGGAAGATGGATCATAAAAATACTTCACGTGAAAAAAAATTCCTGAAATTTGATAATACAATATCGCTGCCGAAGGGAAGTTATGAAGTATATTATTCGGCATACGGCTTTACTTCAAGTTCTACGATCTCGAATTTTAATTTCAATATTGATCGCCGCCGCTACGACGCTGAGGGCGAACAATCAAAGCAGAGAGGATTTTTAAGTTGGTTGGAAGAATTCTTCGGAGGTGACTACAAAAAGGATTGGAAACAAAGTGCGAAGAAGTGGGAAATTTCGGTGTATGTTGATGAAAATTTAAAGGAAGTATCAACCTTTAATCCGCCAAAAGAATTTTTTAATATTGTCTATAAAGCAACAAGTCTCGGAGAAGATGAGCGCATCAAACAAAGATTCAAGTTAATTAACCAAATGCCGCTTCACATTTATGCTTTGGGTGAGAAAGATTTTGATAGCGACATCGCAGATTATGGATGGATAGTCAACATGCAAACTCATAAACGCGTTTGGGAAATGCGGCGCGGAAATCTAAAAGCCGCTGGTGGTGATGACAAAAATGTAAAGTTCGATGGTACCATAACTTTACCTGCGGGTGATTTCATTCTCTATTATAATACCGACGATTCTCACTCGTCCGTTGATTGGAATGCTGCGCCGCCTAACGATCCTTTCAACTACGGCATCACATTGATGGTATCTGATGAGAAAAAGAAATCTGATTTTAAACTTGTTTCTACAAACTTCGAGGAACAAAATGTTATTACCAAGCTTACAAAAGTCGGTGCCGATGAAACAAGGAGCGCAATTTTTACATTGAAAGAAGAATCGGCGCTCCGTATTTATGCTATTGGCGAGCAAAGTTATTCTCGTCATCAAATGGCTGATTATGGATGGATTATCAATTCATCAACACGAGAGAAAGTTTGGACAATGGATGCTGACCGAACTGAGCCGGCTGGGGGCGCGAGTAAAAATCGCATGATTGATGAAGTGATTACACTGCCCCGGGGTACGTACACGGTATTTTATCAAACTGATAATTCACACTCATATAATGATTGGAATGAATCTCCACCTTACGATCCTGAACATTGGGGAATCACTATTTACGGTGAGGGTGAACATTTCGATATGAACAACGTTGAAACAAATGTTCGTGCTCAACAAACGGGTGTCATCACTCAGATTATTCAGGTTGGTAATGATGCCGATAAAACTCAGCCGTTCAGATTGGTAAAATCAACCCACGTTAGAATTTATGCGCTTGGTGAAGGACAGAACCGCGAAATGTATGATTATGGTTGGATTGAAAATTCAAAAACCAACTCGGTCGTATGGGAAATGACTTATTCCATGACTTTTCATGCAGGCGGTGGAAGAAAAAACCGCTCAGTCTCAACAACAATAATACTCGACAAAGGTGAGTACATACTTCACTATGTTTCCGATGGCTCACATTCATTCAATCACTGGAATACCGATCCCCCCGATGACCCAACGATGTGGGGAATAACACTCTATGAAGAAAAATAATTTAATGGAGTATAACTTTATGGCAAACATACAAAAATATTTTATAATAGTTTTTACTTTTATAATTATTACTTCGTCTATCTTACCTGCTCAGGAAGATGAACACAAATCCAAATTCCGCGAACGCATTGATTCAATGGTAGAAAATATTTTCCAGCGCTTTGATGATAAATTGGGAACATACATCTTTAGAGATGAACCCCAAAATGATACCGAATTAAATGATTCGCTCTTTGAAGAGACCACCGATACCGAACTGTCATCGGAGGGCAAAGACTATAGCCGAAAATCACACGGCAACACAACTTTCTATGCTATCAGTGCAGATCGCAGCATTGTTCGAAATGCATTTCCAACAGTTCCATGGGAATTTCTTGACGATAACATTCTTTTTCGCTACAATCGTGTCGAGGGTTTAGTACTCGGTCTTAATTATCCGCAAAGGTACCATTGGAGCGGTCATAATATTGCCCTCTTTGGCTCGGGAAGTTATGGATTTGCAGTCCACCGATGGCGCGGAGGTCTTGGTCTTGCTCAACAATTCGGAAACGGTAAAAACCTTTTTGAGTTGGGTATTGAAGGACATAGTCTAACCGACACAAGAGATCAATGGCTTGTGGACATCGGAGAAAATAACCTTGCTGCAATTTTTCTGCGTGATGATTACCGGGATTACTTCGGAAGAGAGGGATTTTCAGGATGGATAGGATTATACAAACGATGGCTTAAATCCGATTTGCAATTTCAGACTGCATTTTTAGATGACCGATACGAATTGCTGGACCGAAATACAAACTGGTCGGTTTTTGGCAGTCATAAAATCTTCCGCGATAATCCTGAAATACTTGAGGGGAGAATGAAAAGTATTTTAGCAACTTTCAAATATCACTCAACCGAGTCGCGTAAAATATTTACAACCGGTTGGAGTTTGTGTGCAAGCACTGAAATTGCTGGAAAATCGTTCGGTGGTGATTTTGATTTCAATTCATACATAATTGATATCCGCCGCTACCAGCCGATTAGCGATTACGATAATTTAAATATCCGGCTGCGTGCCGGCTCAGCAACAGGTGACGTGCCGTTGCAGAAGGCATTCGATCTTGGAGGTTTTAGTACAATACCGGCATTCAAGTTCAAAGAATTTGTTGGAAACAGAATGCTTCTAGTAAATGCCGAATATGTAGTCAATGGCAAATTGTTCGATGATGTTGAAATGTTTCCATCATGGCTGCTAAGAAATGTGAACATTATTTTCTTTGCAGACGCCGGATATATTGCATCAGCAAAATCAACTGATTCGTTCATAAAAGGATTCAAAGATGTCAGTTCCAAAACGATTCGCTCAGATTGGGGTGTTGGGATTGGTACGCGGGATGCAAAGCTTCGTCTCGGATTTGCTTGGCGCACCGATAAATCTGAGCCGGTTAAAGTGTTCATTCGGCTGAACAGACCATTCTAATGCAAACTTCCCGAAGGTTTACTCGATAAGATCTTGGGCTGACCTTCGGGAAGTTAAAGCATCCTCCTTATGGAAAAGTCAATCTGCTCAAGAGAGCGGGTTGGCTTTTATTAATGCCTGCTAATATGTTACCTTACAATACGTTACGTAAACCTATTTTATCCTTAAATTGCTTTTTAATCAAATAGGATTTACATTAATTATGTCATTTCATTAAATTGATAAGGAGAAAAAAAGAGAAAATCAAATCCGTAAAATTCGTTTGCCTTTATACAATTTTAGTGTTATATTCTTCAGAGATCATTATAGGGATTAAATGATTTACTTACGTTATCTTACTCTTACTTAACATCTTGATTTTCAAGACGGGGGAAATCTTTGCCCAACACTCTCTTTCACAGAATTGGGTTAGGATAATACCACAGTTTTCAACGGGCGATAGCATGGTTAATCTTTCCAAGTGTATTTTTGTAACAAAAAATATCGGTTGGTGCAGGGATTATTATCTTGACTCAGCAAAGAATTTATATAGCCGAATTTTTAAAACAACCGATGGTGGATACCATTGGAACTTACAGAAGCTTGTTATAAATGAAGGTGCTTATGGATATTTTGGTGTTGACTCATTGTATTTTTGGTTCTTGGGTGCTTTGGGTAGAATATTCAAAACGACTGATGGGGGAATTACATGGGATTCTTCGACCATTGGCAACAAGGAAAAATTAGAATACGCCAATGCGATTTATTTTTTTGATAGATGGAATGGTATAGCAATAGGAACGTCTAAATGGCTAACGACCGACGGTGGGACGGTGTGGACTGTAATAGACTCAATGGGATGGTTCCCACCATCAGATATTGATTTTTCAGACAGATACCATGGTTGGATGACCAGCGTACTTAATCCGAGGGTGTGGGATAGAGGAAGTATTTTAAATACGAAAGATGGTGGATATTCATGGAATTATCAAGGGGATACAATTGGAAGTTCCATCTCTACTGAGGAAATGGAAGTTATATATTGCATTGATTCGAATATCGTTTATGCAGTTGGGCATTCAGCGTGGGGTGATGGTGCTTTCTACTGGACAACTGATGGCGGTACAAATTGGATAGGGGATGAATCTTATGGAGGAGAGTTATACGATGTCGAGTTTTACAATCGCGACACAGGATGGATCAGCGGCTGCTGTGGATATATTCGACAAACAACAGATGGAGGGAATACCTGGAAGCTATACAGTACAAATATAAACACCGATTTTAGGAAGATAACAGTATTACAAAATGAAAATGTAGTTTATGTAATGGGAACTAACAGTGCACTTTTACGCGCTGATATTATTGCAGACGTTCAAGGAATTCAACAGAGTAAAATGTATCCTTTCACATTATTACAAAATTATCCCAATCCCTTCAACTCACAGACCACGATTAACTATTCAATTGATAGACCATCAAATGTTGAATTGAAAATATTTAACATACTCGGGGAAGAAATAGAAACATTAATTGACCAATTTCAATATCCAGGAATTTATTCAACAAGTTGGACAGGGAAAACAAAGAAAGGGGGTGAACTGCCTTCAGGTATATATTTTTATCGGCTAATCAGTAATTCAAAAATTGAAACAAAAAAAATGTTGATTCTGAAGTAAACATCATCGTCGAACGGTTAATAACTAAAATCTAATCACTTTTTAAAAACAGGAGGACACCATGAATATAAATAAAAAAAATATTGTTGCTTGTTTCTTTATTTTATACTTCGTGAAGCTTTCAATAATTGTTTTTGCACAGGATAATGGAAAATTTGAGTTTAAAGATAATATGAGAATTGACAAAAAGACAAAAATACCTGTTGCACTTTACAATGTTCGGTCAAAAGTCTATCAAGGTTCACCCGAAGAAATCGCTAGAACTTTTCTGAAGGAAAGAAAAGGATTACTCGGGATGTCAGATAATCTTCAAGATATGGAGCATACCGAAACAAGGCAAAGTACTGCGGGTTGGCATGTTATATTCAAGCAAAAGTATAAAGGATTTCCTGTTTATCAATCTGAAACCGTTGTGAGCATTAATCATGAGAATAGAGTATCAATGGTAATGAATGGATATAGACCGAGTATAAATATTCCATCAGTTTCAGTTGTTGTTTCATCAAATGAAGCTATTAGTACAACAAAATTAAGGCTTCGGATTGATGACTCATCGTTAATCTCGAAGCAAAGAAGCGAACTATATATTTATGAGGATACAACTGATAACTATCACCTTGCGTGGAAGATAAATTTCGTTTCTAAATATCCTATAGGAGATTGGCAGGCATTTGTTGATGCAAATTCCGGAGAGATTATTTCGTTTAGAGATATTTCCATGAATTATATACAAGGTAAAGGAAGAGTATTTAATCCCGATCCTGTATCAAAGTTTGGACAGCACAATTACGTCCATGATTGCGATGATCAAATTTGTCCTTCTTGGCTACCTGATTTATACACATACGATGTACCTCTCAACGATCTAAACAACCCCATTGGGGGTCTTTATAAACTTCAGGGTCGTTATGCTCGTTCCGAAGATATAGAATCAAAGCATAATGGGCCAGTAACATCATCTGACCCCAACCAATTTAGCTTTTATAAAAATGAAGTCGCTTTGAAGAAGTAAATGCCTATTATTTTTTCGACAAAGAGCGAAGATACATCGGCAATTTAGGATTTGCGCCTAATTGGAACGGTAGCGATGCTATTAGTTTTGATGCGCATGCATTTCATCATGATTCGCCTGCTATGGACTTCCATACGGCTGGTTACTATCCAACTGAAAAATATATTCTCTTTGGAGATGCATGTACCGATGCAGCCGAAGATCACAACGTAATTATTCATGAATATACACACGCTCTTCATGATTATTTAATGGCTGGTGGTTTAGTATCGGTCAGTGAGTATGATTATGATGAGAGATGGATTAGTGAGGGATCGGGAGATTATCTTGCTAATTCTTATCGACGCACAGTATCAAGCTATGAACCAAATGAAATAGCACCATGGTATGACTTACCTGAATGTTTAGATCGGCTTGAGGATAAAAGAAGCTTTGGAAGTTGCTATGTATATCCGGATAGCATTCTTGAGTTTAATCCCCATAAACCGGATGGCCTTGTCTGGGGTTCCAGCATGAAAGATATTGAAGAATTAATTACGAGCCAGGGGGAAAATGGAAGAGATGTTACAACAAAACTACTTCTCAAATCATTCTTATATTTAAACAATGGGTCGGCAATTGCTCCTGATCAGGTTGCAGCATTTTTTCAAGCAGATTATGATGTTTATAATGGAACTCATTTAAAAACATTAGGATATGCGTTTTATAATCGTGGATTTTTTAATGCAAGACCTTATCTTTATTATTCGAGATGTGTCCATCCAAGCAATTTAGTCAGCGGAAATATTCTATCAAATACCACGTGGTCAGGAATTAAGTGGATGGATGGTAATGTTTTGGTTGCGGAAAACGCAACACTTACCATCGATACAAATGCAACTGTTTTTATTCAGGAGGGCAAAAACATTACTGTAAATTCTAGAAGTAGTATGATAATAGAAGATGGGGCAAAGATTGTTCTTTACGACGGCAGTGGAATTTATTGTGATGGGGGTAGTTCTTTGATAGTTAATGATGCCGGTGTTGAGAGCGGATCTAGTTTAATCATACTAAGCTCTGGATCTACTTGTACAATTAATTCAAACAGTACATTCAAAATCAACGGTCAAGGTGAGTTACAATGTTCTGGTACAATAGTTGTGAATGAAAATGGATCGTTGCAGATTGGTGATGGGTATAAATTAACAGCATACAGTGGATCATCATTTACATTCGGTACAAATGCACGTATTAACTCACTTGGTATAGTTGATTTACAAGGTAATCAAGCAGATCCGGTGATATTTACATCAAGTTTATCTCCTCCTCAACCCGGTAATTGGTACGGCATCGTCTTAGCAGGCGGACCAAATACACTCCAGTATTGCAACATTGAATATGCAACTTACGGTGTCATAGTCAACAGCACTACTGGAACCACAACCGAGAATTGCAATATTAGTCATTGCAGCAGCTACGGTGTTTATGGAATGAACGCAATGGCAATAGGAGCTTTAAGACTGAAAGGAACTACACTGGAAAATAACACTGTCGGCTTGGGTTTAGGAAATGCTTGGGCATCGCTAGAGCCATTAGGGAACAACAACACTATTGTTCAAAATAACAATCAGCATGGCTGCTACTTTTATAATAGTCTTGCGTATATGAACCATGCGTTGATCCAAAATAATGATTCGGGTAACGGTATTCGGGCTTCTGGATCCGGTTCGGAGGTTTATTTAAGTGCAAACGGTGAACAACCGGGATGGAACACTATCCAAGGTAACACTGAGCAAATCGTCAGCGATGAGGGTGGACATGTTTACATTGGCAAGAGAACTCAGGTGTGCAACTGCTGGGAACAGTCAAGCGCGTTACAAAGTATCAATAAACCTGCTTGTCCTCCGGAGTGTTATTGGGATTGGGAGGATTCATGGGGTTACAATAACATCTATGGAACCGACCATTGGGTAGATAATTGGACGAGCAATCCTATTTACGCACATCTCACATATTGGGGAAACCCTCCATCGTGTTCTGCTCCATCATCATCTCACTTTTATGGAACAGTATATACAAACTACCCGCAATGTTATTCATCAGCGATGTTATCGGCTTCAGGTGGTCCGATAAGTGATTCAGTGAGATTATATCATTTTGTAAAATATCTTAAACGATTGATTGTAGAAGAACCCGACAGTGCAGATTATGTATTGCCGCTGTTACATCCGTTGGTTGGTGCGGGTGGAAAATTTACTGATGCACTTGAGGAACCCTGGGAGATATTTTTGAAAAGAATCGTACAGTCCACACCATCATCAATCATAAAGAATAATGCGATAGAATACAGGATTCTCAACCGAATGTTTGCAAAAGATTACGATGGAGTAATATCGTTAGCTAACAATATCATTGCAAACATGCCGGATGATAATCTGTGGTTATATTGTCAATCACAGAAAATCTCATCGTACCTACAGATGGGTAATATTGCGAGTGCTGAGCAGATTTATACAAGTATGAAATCCAAAGGTACACGAATTGCTCCACAAGGAATGGTAGAGATAAGACGTATGCTCGATATTACAAAGGCAACCACACAATCCATTTATCAACCAGTGGATGAAAAGGAGATTTCATCTACAACTGCGGCTTCAGAGGGATATGAACTGAGTGCAAATTATTCCAATCCATTCAATCCAGTTACAACAATTAAATACTCACTACCAGAAAACACGAAGGTATTACTAAAAATATATAATATCCTTGGTCAAGAAGTCAGGATATTGGTAGACGAATTTCAATCTGCGGGAATTAAGTCTGTGAGTTTCAATGCAGGCGATTTACCAAGTGGTGTTTATTTCTATAGATTGCAGGCAGGAAAATTTATAGACATTAAAAAGATGCTGATTGTGAGGTAACAGATCAGTTATTAGTCAAATAACTTGAGAAGCCGATCTTATTCAAGGGTCGGCTTTTTTATTAGTACTCCTTCCTATTCGCATACATATTCAAGAGCAATCCTGCCATAATCATATTCGTCAGCAGGTTTGAGCCACCGTAACTCAGGAATGGCAGGGGAACACCAATCACAGGCATCACTCCCATCGACATACCAATATTAATAACCGTGTGCGCGGCAAACGTGGCAACAATCCCGATGGCAACTAAACTTGCGTAACGGCTTTTTACCATTGATGCAATTTGCACTCCACGAATGAGCAATAATGTTAGTAAAAGAAGAATTGCAAATGCACCGATAAGTCCAAACTCTTCCCCCGGAACACAGTAAATAAAGTCTGTCCACTGTGCGGGAAGAAAATTCAATTGCGTTTGCGATCCATGAAGAAATCCTTTACCAAAAAGCCCGCCAGAGCCAATAGCAATCTTCGACTGTATCACATTATACCCGGCACCGAGTGGATCGGCATCGGGATTGAGGAATGTAATGATGCGTTTCTGCTGATGCGGTGCAAGCTTACCAAAAATAAATTGAACCGAAGCCCCCATCAGTACGGTGAGTGAAAACACCGCTGCCGATGCGAGACGATTTTCCCTGAGGAAAAATAAAACCGCCAAAGTTAAAACGACGACAACAAAAAATGCGGTTGTACCGAACAATGTCGCAACTGCGGCGGCAACAGGCGCCAGAAGCGTTAACATTAAAAAGTTTGAAGCCCCAGCCCAGTAAAGAATTATTATCAACATGCCGAGATAGATGATAGCCGTGCCGACATCCGGTTGGATGACAATCAAAATAACAGGGAGAAGGACAAAGCCAAATGTTGCTGCAAGATGTTTAAACCGCTGCAAGTTGACCTGTCGCTGCGAAAGATACGATGCCAGCGCCAATATCGTTGTGACTTTTACGATCTCCGATGGCTGCAATCCATAACCGCCGATACCGAACCAGCTCTTCGATCCGGCAACAATTTTTCCTCCAACTAAAACTACAACAAGAATGACAATCGATAGACCGTAAAGTGGATATGATAATAGCTGTATGGTTCTGAACGGAACGAGCATGATAGTAAGCATGAACAAAATCCCGACCCCAGCCCAGATCAATTGTCGGCTGAAGAATGCCGAAGCACCGGCATCATAAGTTGCGCTGTACACAGAGGCGATTCCAATTAGTGTAAGCAGTAGCACGGCGAAAATAGTTTTGGTGTCGATATTTTCTTTAAACCATGTA
>CAYGZC010000287.1:0-30329 GCA_964354225.1 uncultured Chlorobiaceae bacterium
GGCGTTACTACCAATAATTATAATAGTTGTTATACTAATCCTAAGAATTCTCAATGAAGAAAAAGTATTAAACGAACAGCTTACCGGATATCGAGAATATATCCAGAAAGTTAGGTACAGATTGATTCCTGGAATTTGGTAATAACCTAATGTCCTATGAGTGGCGATTTGCTTTTGTTTCTTTTTCAATTTACATTGACAAAGAAATTAAAAATGTTTATAGATGGATGGGAATCAAGACAGATTCATTTAGAATATTTAGGTATGGATAACAGATGATCTAGGATCATACTTATTTATAGTATTGAATTAATGACTAAAGGTTGCAATAACGATTCATCAAGAAGGTGTCAGCAGATTTTCGATCTGATAATTATTTTCTTTACAGTGATTATTGCTGCCATTGGTATCCTGAGCGCACAGGGAAATCCGTTTGATAAGAGACATCTTTTACTTACAGACTCGCTCAACGTACCTGCGGTCGAGAGGGAAAGGCACCTTGATATCCTTTTACGAACAGTTGAATCTCAGCATGGGATTCATGTTCAAGTATACCTTGCCAATGAGGCAAACAGAATGCAAGCCCGCATTTTCTTTATCACCGCTTTTGCTGCATTGGCTTCAGTGGCATTTGCGAGTAAAACTCCAAAAATCCGACAAGTTGTATCCTATTTAGCATTCGCTTTTACTGTGCTATTTTACTTGCTCGATGTACACATGCGCGATTTGAGTGATCGACAGATCCCTATTCGAGATGAATTGAGAAATACAATGATTGCAATTACAAAAGTTCACACTGTTGATTCGCTTTGGTACGAGATCAATCAAACTAGAATAGATAGTATGTTCCAATCAGCTTACGAACACCGCTGGGCAAGGAAAAAATGTTTAGTATTTCATCCAAACTTTGAGCAAATAGTTTTCTACTTTGTTCCAATCTTTCTACTTTTTCTTATCCGTATTATCCTTGGGTGTAATTGGTTACACCGCAAAGCTGGTACAGGCTGATAAGTAAACTGTTAACTCAATTATCAATTGCCTCCACATGATTCCATATTTTCAGGTTATAAAATGATCACACCGATTCTTACTTACTCATCTTCTCAATCTTACCAAATAAATCCTTTTGAGACTGAATCTTTTCTTCATTACCATAAACACAAAAAGCATTTCGGCTCAATATTTCTGTCATCATCTTTTTCATTTCTTTAATATCGTTAAGAGTTGTGCTGAGGACTTCGTTGCGGTCTCTTTGCACATCTTCTTTCTTTGTTTTTTCTAAATAGTTTTGAACGGCAATGTTTTCCTTCTGCGACGGAGTATACGGATTATCAATCCCAGCTATTGTTCCAATAATATATCTTGAAACTTCTTTCTTGGAAAAATCAAGCTTGTCAAGGTAATCTGTAGCAGCATTGTAATTCTCCAAGGTCTCTTTAAGATTTGGATCGCGGTACGAGTTAAATGTGATAAGTCCATTTTGAAAGAAATTACTAAATCCACCATAGGCACCGCCAATTACACGTATCCGGTTTTGGAGATAATCTCTTGATAGTATCCTGCTGAGAACCCTCATCTTACCGCTCCAATTGTAACCTAACTTTTTAAAATTATACCCCTTGATTACATATTGAACCTTAGAGGGAGTAAGAAATCCCTCGTTTTTTTGCTCGAGGTTAAATGTCCATGTTTTATAATCGGTACCGCCGATTGGAAGTGCAGTCAAAAACTTTTCTAGATTTTTTGTATAGGTTGGTAAATCTTCTTTCCCGCATGCAACTGTGGCAATAACATTTTCTTTTTTAAAGAGTAACGATGCCGTCTTAACAAGTTTATCGGCAATTTCCTTGGACATGTTGTCGAAGTTGTTTGCAAGCGATGTTACAAACCAATAGTACTCAAATCCATTAGTAAGCTCGTTGAACATTCCTGAATTATTGAAGTATGAAGCGAGCCGCGTTTGTGCATATCCCATTCCGTTCTGTTTCACTTGCGCATCGATACGTGATTGATGCCTTGTAATAATAGATTTCAAGCGGTCGGTGTCGGCTATGCGGGTGCGGTTCACTATTTCACCGACTAACTCGTACAGCTTGTCTGTTTTAACATTCATGGCTTTCGAGCTAATTGTGAATTTTGGAATGAAGTTCGCATCGCTCTGATTCTCAAAATAATTATTCAGATAAACATTGAATCCGCCAGTATGAATGTTCAGTTCTTTATCTAAGTCACCATACGAATAATTATCAGTATTCTGGTTCCCTAAAACTTCGGTAAGAAGAGCGGCATAAGGAATTAATTCCTGTGGAAGAACTCGCACATCGAACAGTAGTTTAACGTACACAATATTATTCGTAAAATCCTCGTAATGCAGCACCGGTACGTCTGCAATTTTCTTTTCGTTTAACGGATACCATGTGGCATTCGGATTCACATCTTTCAGATCGAGCAAAGGAATTGTTGCAATAGCATCTGGAGAATCTTCCTGCTTTTGATAGGTGATTAAGTCCTTTGTTTCTTTTACTAATAGCTCTTTTTCGTTTTCCTTAAGAGTGGTGCTGTATTCATTCAATTCTTTTTCAATCTGAGCATTGTTTTCCTTCTCCAAACCCGGCTTAGGTGCTAGTGTAAGAAGAAGTGCATGTGGATTCTCTATTATATATTGTTTAATAATCGATTCAAGATAGTTTGTCTCAAGTGCAGTTTTTACTTTCGCTAACGGCTTTTCATATTCAAGTGTTAGATAGGGGTCATCGGCAAAGAACCATCCGGGCAGTATTTGAAAATTATATGTCAATCCCTTCTGTGGAGTATTTCCCTCTCGCAGCAAGAATTCAGAGCGGTTGATCGATCCTTCAACAGCTTTTTTATCCAATCCTTTTTCAACAGCTTCGCGAAGTGTTTTCATTACTACGTCAAGGAATTTTTTCTCATCTGCAGTATTGGCATTTTGAACAGTTATCTGAAAAACATTTTGTTGAATTTCATCCACACCTGCGTTCACGTCCTTACCTATTCCGGCATTTTGTAATGCTAATCGAATCGGAGCTGACTCCTGATTTATCAAAACATCGCTGATGGTATTCAAAGCCATCACCAAAGCTCTGTCGGTATTCAAACCCGCAACAAAACTTAATGTGAGGTAGGTTTGGTCCTCGGTCTTGCTCCCTTCAGCAACTGGATAAAAAGCTGTTACTTCTTTCATTGCAGTAAAAGGTTTTTGCAACGGAAAAGTCGACGGACGAGACATCTTGCTGTAACTCGACAGATATAATTTATCAATGAAGTTGAGTTCTTTGTCAAGATCGGCATTGCCATAGAGAAGTATATAACTATTTGCAGGATGATAATATTTTCTGTGATAATTTAAGAATGCATCGTAAGTTAATTTAGGAATTGCAGACGGATACCCACCTGCCGTAAACCGATATCCGTTATTCGGAAATAAATTTTTGTATACCTGGAAATTAAGTTCACGGGTTGGAGCAGAATAAGCTCCTTTCATCTCATTGTAAACAACTCCTTTATAAGTTATGGCTCCATCAGTTTTTTCGATTTCATGGTGCCAGCCCTCTTGCTTTAATATGCGCGGGTCATCGTAGATACGCGGATTAAAAACTGCATCTAAATAGACGTGCATTAGATTGAAGTAATCCTTGTCATTCATGCTCGCTATTGGGTAACAGGTTAGATCGTTGCCTGTAAATGCATTCATAAAAGTACTCAGCGAACCTTTTCTCAGTTCGTCGTAAGGACTTTTCACCGGGAAATTTTTCGACCCGTTCAAAGTGGAGTGTTCCATAATATGCGGAGTTCCGCAATCTGATTCGGGGTCCGTTTTAAAAGCAATACTGAAAAATTTATTTGCGTCTTCGGCAGAGATTTTGAATAATCTCGCACCGCTTTTAATATGCTCGAAATACAAACATTCAGCGTTGACTTCTTTGACGAATCGCTTTTCCAGCAATTTGAATCCATGATACATTTCCCCTTTTTGATATTTGTCAGCATATGTCGATGATGTCATAAGCATAAATATTAATAAAAATAGTACTAATTTTATTTTTTTCATATTACAACTCTCCGTTATATGGTTACTGAATAGAACATTATACTAATTTTCTAAGTCTTAATGAAAATAAATGATACTTCTCTTGTATAAGCAGTTATTTTATTGTCAAATAATCCAGATATAATTAACAAATGTTTTTCTTGAATGTATTCGAAGTCGGCACAATAATATCTGGGGACTTTCGTATTAATTTTACAGACAGCAAACAAGGATTAAGTTAAACTAACAAATACTATGGATGCTACAATCGCGATAAAATCTTATCTTTCAGATTACCTTCAGTTACACCTATCACAAAATCTACTCTTGATTTCCTCCGAACAATCTTAAAGTCAGTTGAATCTCTGAAACTTTGTAAGAGGAGATCGAAACCTTCCTGAAATTCTTTTGCATCATTTTCTGTGTCCCACACACTCGATCCAATCAAGACTATCTCTTTATTCATAATTTCATACGCTTCAAAACGGCACCCATCCCAGCCATCGGCTATTTTCACTGCATTTGTCTCTGTTTTTGGGTTGAACATGAAAAGTTTCAGTAAATCAAACTCACCGAGTGTGTTCGCATAAAACAATTTCCAATCCTTGGGTAATATTCGGCGAACCCTTGACAAATCGATCTCGGTCGGCTCATCTCTTTCTGTATATTTTTCAAAATGAAGAACTTGCTCACTTGAAGATGGAATCTTTTTAAAAAGATCTGCCATAGTTTTTTGGGGATTGGCTCTTTGCCATGATTGAAGAAATGCTCCGCCTTCAGCATACGGACTGAGTAAATATTCCTTGACGTACTCGGGAGACGAGGAAAGAGCTTCTCCACTTGCCTTGGAAAAATTCGAACGCCAAAATGATTGTAGGTCGGGGAGGTTATCGAATGTAAGATTTCTCGTGTGCGCAATCATGATAGCACTTGCCATACCTTCGAGCACTACCCTCAACGCATATTCATAATCTATATTCTCAAGACCTCTTTTAGAGTGTTCTTCAATATCAATCACGCGATCTTGAAGCGCATGTGCAATTTCATGGTAAATGATCATTTTATCATTAACAGCTCTCCTTTTTGAATGACCAATATCGCTCATTCCAATGATACGTTTAGAGTAAGGATCATAAATTGCACCCGCTTGTTCCTTAATGAGCATTAGAAATCCATGCTCTAAATCATATCCACGAGGAATGAGACCAATCTCAGCAAAACACTTGCCTCGTTTAATCAATGCCTCGTCGGGATATTCGATGTCCATGTTTTTTTCAAAGAAGTCTCCAAATTCGGTCCGGGTAAGCATATCGACCTTGACAGGCTTGTTGTTCTCGATTCCCATTAATGTTGCAATTGCTGGTAGCGTCTTCGTGACTTCCTTTTTAAATTGATTCGAGTTCCAAGCATGAGAATCTTTTCGTATAAATCTACAACATAACAACGAAAGAAGAAGAATGATGCTGACAAATTTTATTAACTTTTCAATTTTCATTTTATATGATAGATAAACAATCTGTCCGTATGAATGGCTTTTCTGATATCTTTACATCCCAACATTCACATCCACACGCTCTGTCGGTCTCTCGGATTTCTTGAAGTTGTTGAAATTGTATGTAAGGATGAGGTTGATTACGGGAACTTCGGATTTCACAAGGAACGAATTTCTGAAATTCGGCCCGCGTGCTGATATATCGTTATCTGATGTTCTCAAGAGATTTTGTCCCTGAAGAGTAAGTGACAATTTTTTTTCAAAAAAGTCCTGCTTTGCAGATATGTTGAGGATCAACAGGGATTTAACCTCACCCTGTGGAAAGAGTTGTTTCCCCTGATAGATGCCGGTTAATTGTAGGCGTGAATTTGGTGAAACGGTGAAAGTCGATGTCAATCGAGATGTCCAAGTGAACCATTGGGATTCGATTGTTTCATTAAACATAGTACCGTCCATGCTGTAATTGTATAAGTTAACGTTCGGATCAAGTCGCAGCCAAGCAAACGGAGAAAAGCTTGATGACAACTCAGCACCAGTTGTTATCGATTTTGCAAAGTTGCCAAACTGTGCAATCATTCTCCCGTTCGTATCTGCGCTTATTTGTTGCTGTATTGAATTCTTCTCCGCACGGAGGTACGTTTGGGCGGAAAAGAAAACGCTCGAGAACATCTTTTGATAGTTTAACTCGAAAGAGTGAGTATATTCTGGTAACAGGCGCGGATTACCTGCACTTGTAAGGTAAGTATCTGAATAGTATGGGAACGGATTCAAAAAAACTTCGTTCGGTCTGTTAACTCTCCTGCTGTAACTGAACTGAAGCTGATGATCGTCTATCTTTCTCGTTAAGCTGAACGTCGGAAAGAGATCAAGTTTGTCATATTTGTAATCACTTCCGAGTGTTCGCTGTAAGAGGAGTCTGTCCATATATTCTGCACGTAATCCTAACTGAAAATTGAAATCATACAACACATTCAAGTAGGTAACAAAACCTGCATAAACATTATTCCGAAAATCATAATCATTCGTCAGGGTGGGATCGATAAGCCATGCCTGACCAGAATTATCATAAATCAGGTTATCTATACCCAATCTTCTATAGGAAAAGTTCGATTGTAATCCGCATTCAAAAGTGCTTTGTGGATTAAATGCCTTAGTGTAATTTAGTTTAATGCGTCCCTCATTTCTGTTTACGTCATTGAGCATTTTTTGTGAGCGAGGATTAGGCAGTTTGCTCGTGAATGTAGCATCCGAGGGAATCTCATCGGTACGTTGATCATAAGGCATACCGACATTTGTGTAAGATGCTTCCGCTGTAATTTCATTTCCGGTTGGTGCCAATCTATGCCTGTAAAACAGCACGGTATTAAAAAATTTTGCATTCAAATCCATCTTATTTTCAGTCCGAAAATATTCATCGCTAAGTGGTGACGAGTTATGAATGTTAATATTCATGTTTCTCAATACATCAATCTTCCCACCGTTTCCCGACACTGAGAGAAAATTAGTTTCATCAAATGTGTAATCGATACCTAAACGAATTGTGTATTGTGTTCTTTTATCAACACGATCCATATCAGAGTTGTTAATCATTTCACCTATTGGAACCTGTGAATTTCTGTCAATATTTTGAATTTGATAAAATGTTGTTCGTCTGTAATCAAAACCTCCCGTTAGAGTTGCAGAGCCAAGAGTGTAATTTATCGTGCCGTCGCCGTTATACTTGTTCCTTGAACCGGCACCAAGATTCAGAATCGCATTATAAGAAGATGCGGTTGGTGCTTTCGTGTTGATGTTGATGATTCCAGCCGAGCCCGCAGCTTCATACTTTGCCGATGGATTCGTGATAAGCTCGATATTTTCTATCGTGTTGGCTGGTATCTGTCGGAGTGCATCTGCTCCTTGAAATACACTGGGCCTGCCGTTTACAAGAACTGTAAAGTTTGAGCTTCCCCTTAGCGTGACAGTGCCATCAGCACCCACACGTATTGACGGTTGGTTTTGTAGAACATCGAGGGCGGTTCCACCAGTTGCATGCATTGACTGGCTTACATTGATCACTTTTTTATCAAGGTGAAATTCTTCGCTTGCTCGCTCACCCTGTACAGTAACTCCTTCTACAGCAACTTCTGTTTGATCAAGTTTTACTTCCCCTATGTTTATTTCATTTGCTGAACCCTCGACTTTCATCGACGGTAATTCTTTTGATGTATATCCGATATAACTCACTTTCATGTTGTAGCTACCTTCCCCAAGGTTCGCCAGAATAAATTCTCCATTCTTACCGCTGTACGTTCCTCCAACTAAGGAAGAGTCCCGTTGATTTTTGAGAACAACATTGGCAAACTCAAGCCGACGATTTGTTTTTGAATCTGTGATTGTACCTTTGAGAATATATTTCTTGTCGGGAGGGCTATTCACCCCACACAGCGATACGGTAGACAGAATGAGAGTAATACTCATTATAAGAATTGTTAATCGTGCCATGGCATAATCCTTTCTAAATGTTGACAGGGATATACATAATAATTACCTAACCTCTCTTACGAAACCGTTCTAAAAAAGTAACGCTTCAAATGATGAAACAGTGGAAAATGATGATGAAATTGAGGTATTCATGTTTGAATTAATTTTTCTAATAGATATATTGTATCAACCGTTTGATGTTGATAATTTATCGAACCGACGATTTATGCCAGTCAAGAAAAGAAATATTTATTCTACAAAGATCGCATACCATGCCTACACATGGATTACCATTTTCGTCATCTATTTCGTTCTGGTTTATTTCAACTCGGATAAAACGATTTACAAAAAGCTGACAGCTTCGTTAAGCTATGTAGTATTTTTTGCAATTATTCCTACCTACATCGGTTATGCCGTATACAACCGTTTCATCAATGGGAAAAAATATATCCAGTATTTTCTTATTATAGGTTTGTTAATAATATTTTCCGGAACAGTCAGCTATTATTATTTCAAGTTATTCTACGACTCACCTTATAATTACGTTCAATGGTTGGGGAATGCTATATTCGTCGTTGGGCTTGCGACAGCAGTAAAAATTGTAAGGCAGAGTTTTAAGGAAAGAATTCAAATCCATGAAATTAAAGCACAACAGTTAGAATCAGAGTTGGCTCTGTTGAAATCTCAGATCAATCCACATTTTTTCTTCAACACATTAAATAATTTGTATGCACTGAGTTTAATGAAATCGGAAGAAGTTCCTGCCGTGATCTTGAAGCTGTCGGAGTTAATGCGATACATTCTGGAAAGCTCTAAGAAAGACAGTGTTGACTTAGTACATGAACACGAATTTTTGGAGAATTATCTATATTTACAAAAAATTCGATTTACTAGCAGTCAGAATATTGAATACAATGTTGAAGGAGACCTTGCAGGAAAGAGAATTTCTCCGATGCTCTTAATGCCCTTTGTAGAGAATAGCTTTAAGCATAGTACCAGTGTTAATGTTGATCAATTCCGTATTCGCATTAATTTGAGAATTTCTGATAATGATTTGACATTCACCGCATACAACAGCAAACTTCAACAAGCTGAAAATCAGCAAACAGACTCGATAAAATTAGGATTGGATAATGTGAAACGTAGATTAGAATTGCTTTATCCAGACCAACACGTTTTAGAGATTACCGATAATCCCGACAATTATTATGTAATGCTGAGATTGCAGTTATGAAAATTAAATGCCTGATAGTAGATGATGAACCGTTAGCACAAAGTATTCTACAAAAATACATTTCATCATTACCCTCCTTGGAATTGGTAAAAGTTTGTAACAATGCTCTCGAAGCTTTGGCATATTTACACCAACATTCGGTAGATCTGATGTTCCTAGATATCAAGATGCCCGAATTATCTGGATTGGATATGCTAAAAACGATAACCGAACCACCGAAAGTCATCATTACAACGGCTCATTCTGAATATGCCATGGAGGGATACGAATATTCTGTAGTAGATTATCTATTGAAACCATTTTCATTTGAGAGATTTTTGAAAGCAGTAAATAAAGTAATTCAGAAGGAAGAGAAAGTTTCCCACTATGAATCTAACCTTGATGAAAGTACACAGACAGATTGTATCTTTCTGAAAGTTGATAAAACACATCAAAAAGTAAAATGTTCCGAGATTCTTTACATCGAAGGTTATGGCAATTTCATAAAAGTATTTCTGGAAAATAATAAAATGATATTAGTGGCAGAGACAATGACCAATATTGAAAAAAGATTATCAGACACTTTATTCGTTCGCATTCACAAGTCGTACATCGTTTCGATTCAAAAAATAACTCAGTTTAGCTCTCATGAATTAAAGATCGGTAATAAATCGATTCCTATTGGAAGTCTATATAAAATGAGAGTAGAAGAAGTTTTTAAAAATATTGGGGCGTTAAAAAATAAGTAGGGATGTGAACAGAAAACGCAATATACTCCATAATGATTTTTGATTCTGTTTGACTGATATTTATTCGAAATGGTGATTTTTCATGACGAAACTAATCTGTGTGTTACCAACTCATCTTGTCATTTTTCCATTCTAATCTTGTACTTAATCTTAACTTTCAACGTATAATGAGACAATGAATTCAGGATTCGAGTTGCAGGATTAACCGTGATAATTCTTGCAAATTATCGATTTGTTGATAGAAATATTTAAAACAACAGAGAATAATATGTACAACACCAGCACATCACTCTTCACAAATGTTATACCCACCACAAGATTAGGGAAAGTAATTCAATTTCCACTCTCAAGAATTCTTATTGTAATCTTGTTTCTTTTTCCTGTAATATTGCTCGCTAATCTAATCGGTCTAGAATCAATAAAACATTTTCCTGAACCACTTTACACAATTATTCGATATGGCCGAGATCTGTTTTTCTTAATTTCGTTTATGATAACATATGGGCTGTATACGAAGTATGCTGAAAGTAGAGAAGCTCATGAATTGTCATTTAACAAGTTCTATAAGGAATTAGGACTTGGAGCTTTGCTTTCTTTTTGTACAGTAGCATTTATGGTATTGCTCATGGCAGTTTTGGGATATTACAAAATTGCGAGTTTTAATCCTCTTAAAAATCTCTCAGATTATTTCATGTTACAAATGATGGTCGGCTTTACCGAAGAGTTAATTTTTCGTTTGATACTCTTTAAACTCACAGAGGAATTCATGGGAAGCTGGATTGCAATAATAATCCAAGGATTGATATTCGGTTTTGCACACATGGCGAATCCTAATGCATCATTCTGGACTTCATTAGGTCTTGTTATTTCAGATACGTTACTATTGGGTGGAGCGTTCATGTTGACAAGAAGAATTTGGTTAATAATGGGATTACATTGGAGTTGGAATTTTTTCCAAGCAGGAGTATTCGGAATGCCAAATTCAGGAAAAATCCCGGAAGGTTGGATCACACCAGCGATTAATGGTCCAACTTGGATAACGGGTGGATCGTGGGGTATCGAAGCTTCATATCCGGCTATATTGATTTTGTTCATTATGGGTGTATATATTTTTAGAAAAGCGATTAAGAATGGTCAGCTTGTTCATCCCATGTGGAAACGGAAGAAAATTGACTCTTCTTCTGAAACAATTATCGATGATATATCATCAGTAAGTGTAGACACAAATTAGTTGTATCGGTTATTATTTTTTAAAAATTTATAGACTAAAATATTACACATTATTTAAAAACAAATGGGAAAAATTTATGAAAACATTCCTTATTATGATTCTCGTTCTAAGCTCGACAATACTGTTTGCTCAAGAATCAATTGATGAAACTGATTCTTCTGCAATTATAGCAACAGCTCTTGATTATGCCGATGGATTCTATTCAGGTGCACCCGAGAGAATGGAACGAGCTATTCATCCAGACCTGAATAAGGTTACTGTTGTAAAACTATCTCCAACAGCAAAATCATCGCTCCAATATTCAACATTTTCCGGATTGATTGAGCTTACCCATGCAAAGGTGGGATTTCGTGAACTGGAGAAACGAAATATTAAAGTCACGATACTAACTATAAATAACGATCTTGCATCTGTAAAATTGACTTCTCCAATGTTTAACGATTTCCTTCAGATGTTAAACATCGAAGGCAAGTGGAAAATAGTGAATGTTCTCTGGGAACCGGGCCCTGAATCACCCAACATTCCACCACGTGGTAACATTGATGTTGACAACGAAAAGAAAGCGATTAATGCAACTGTGACTGACTATTATACTGGCTCATTTAAAAACGATGTTGCGCTGATTGAAAAAATAGTTTATCCGGAAACGAGAATAGCACAGTTTGCAAAGTTACCTCAAACTGGAAAATCATTTATCTCTCGTGTCGGTATCGGTATGATCATAGAATTGGTGCGTGCCAAGCTCCGCCAAGTTCCAGAGAATCAACAGAAGGTTGATGTAAAAATTCTGGATGTTATGGATGAAATGGCATTTGTTGAGGCGATAACACCGATGTCAACAAACTATATCCAATTAGCTAAAATGGATGAGCAATGGAAAATCATAAACATTCTGAACAAATCAAATCCTAATACCCAGCAAAAAGGTAAAAAATAAGAAGGACTCAACCATGAAAAGAATTTTAAAAGTATCAATCCGGTGTATTTTTTCAATTATCTTTACATGTTTGGTAAATTTTCAAGTTTATGCGAACGAGCCGCTCAAACCACTTCTCACAAAAACTGCCCCTATCATCGATGGCCAGATTGATGATGAAGCATGGAGAGATGCGCCTCAAGTTACAGGATTCAAAACCTTCGCACCGGATTACGGTCGAGACGGATCCGAAAATACGATCACTTACATGTTGTACGATAGCGAGAATCTTTACTTCGCTTTCGATTGTCACGATAGCGAACCGGATAAAATAAAAACCTCCATGTCCAGTAGAGATAATATTATCAACGATGATTGGGTGTGCATCAACCTCGATTCCTTCAATGATCAGCAATCGTTAACTGCATTCTACATCAATCCACTTGGGATTCAGGCTGATAGCCGTTTTGCCGCTAATATTGAAGATTTCAATAGTGACCTTGTTTGGTACAGTGCTGGCACTCTCCGTCCTGATGGATATATAATTGAAGTTCAAATTCCTCTCAAGAGCTTGCGGTATACCGACAACGAACCGGTAGTGATGAGTGTTTTTTTTGAACGATACATCAGTAGAAAATCTGAACACAGCAGTTATCCTGAAATGGATCCAGCTAAAGGGCAAGCATTTCTTACACAGATGAAGCCGATGGTTTATCAGAACTTAAAACATTATGCGTTACTGGAAATTTTACCGGCAGTAACCTACTCGTATAAATCCAAAATAGTAGAGAATAAACTCGCTAAAGATGAGAACAAGCCGGATGTCAGCTTAACAGCAAAGTATGGTATTACTTCAAAACTAATTCTGGATGGGACGGTCAATCCCGACTTCAGCCAGATAGAATCGGACGCTGGGCAGGTGGATGTGAATCTCCGTTATCAGCTTTACTATTCTGAAAAGAGACCATTTTTCCTTGAAGGGAATGAAAGCTTCCGAATCGCTGCAACGCAGGCTTCTGAACTCGATCCTATTGTCTCTATCGTGCATACACGAACGATTGCCAATCCGATAGCCGGTATCAAACTAACGGGAAAACTAAGCGAGAAGAACACCATCGCTTCGATTTACGCCGCCGATCAATTACCCGATGAAATGAATTCGTTCGGAAAATATGCGCATACACCTATTGTTCGCTTGAAAAGTGCGCTCTCGGAAGATAGTTATATCGGCAGCATCTATGCAGGAACGGAACTGAAAGGGCATTTTAACCGTGTATTCGGATTGGATGAGATGTACCGTCTTCCCGATGCAAGCATGATCGAATCGCACGCGCTCTTCTCGCAAACAAAACTTAACTCAACAACAAAAGGACAATGGGGACATGCATTGGGTTTGAGTGTTTGGAAGATGACCCGTGATCTCGATTGGGGTATCACTGCGAAGGATCTCTCAGAAAATTTTACAGCAGAGATGGGTTATGTTTCTCGACCAGCTATTCTAAGTTTTACTGCCATTGCACGACCGAAGTACTACCCCAACTCCGATTTCTTTCAACGGTTTAATGCCGAAGCATTTACAGCTTGGACAAAAGATAAATTGAGCAACAAATGGGAAACCTTCAATCACATTTCATTACAATCTTTTTTCATGGGCAGCTTAACGACGAAAGTAAAATATTCTTATTCAACTGAAATGTACCGTGGTAAGAAATTCGAGACTGGAGGATTCCATATTCTTGTAGGAGGTCAATTCTCCAAAGAACTAACTATGAGCATATTGTATCGAAGAGTGAAAGCGATTTATTATGAAGATAATCCGGCAAAACAGCCATTCCAGGGAAAAAGTAATCGTATACAGACGAGTCTTGCATATCAACCCATTGAGCAACTACAAGGTGAATTGAGTTTCATCTACGATGATTTCTTCAGAAGTTCCGACAATCAAAGAATATATAAGTATCCCATCACACGCGGAAAATTGACGTATCAGTTCAACAAATATCTCTTTTTCAGAGGAATCGTCGAGCACAGCAATTTCACGAACGGTGATAATGAACCGCGTCTTTTGCAAGATCTTCTGGTTTCATTTACATATATACCTGGGACGGTTATTTATATTGGTTACGGCACCCTTCTTGAAGATCAATGGCAAGATGATGCTATTTTACGTCCGATTCCATTTCGTGTAACAGCATCAGGGTTGTTCATCAAGATGTCCTATCTTTGGAGAAATTGAAAATTTTCTTCAAAAAAAATACGAGAAACCGTTGTTCAGCTGCTTCTATTATTGTCACAAGCGTAGGAAAACTAAACAGTGCATCTGCAACTTTAATCTCGATAATCTCGTAATAAAAGATAGAATACATATCTAAGCAGAGAAATAATGACATCATCAAATCAAACAAATACCTCTGAACCGAAAATTGGTAAAACAATTGTTGAAGATATCCGACTTGGAGGATTTTTTGCTAACATCAAGCATGAATTCAAAGAATTAAGAGAATACATGCTAACTGTAGAGAGAAAAGACCAACTTCAGAAGATGAACCGAGTAAAGCGGTGGTTTTTTATTACTTGGTGGCTATTGAAAAGCATGTTTTTTAAGCTTACACCAACGAGACGAATTCTTTTACTGGCTGCTCTCCTCTTCCTTGTTCGAAATACACAAACGCAACAAGAAAATAGTTCTTATATCATCGGCGGCTTAATTTTAATTTTCATAATCATGCTTGAGCTTAAAGATAAACTTACCGCGAAAGAAGAGCTTGAAGCCGGTCATGCAGTACAAAAAGCTTTGATGCCCGAGCGATCACCCAAAGTGCCCGGTTGGAATCTTTGGCTTTTCACACGCTCCGCAAATGAAGTTGGCGGTGACCTGCTCGATTTCCAGAAGGTGACAAATGACCGTTATGGATTTGCTCTTGGTGACGTTGCCGGCAAAGGACTTAAAGCTGCCTTACTTTCTGCAAAACTTCAAGCAACATTAAGAGCGCTTGCTGATGACTACCCATCGCTTCGAGAGTTAGGAGTAAAATTAAACAAGTTATTTTTTCGTGATAGAGTTCCTGCAATCTTCGCATCTGTTGTATATGCGGAGATAAAACCAAACGATGGCAAGATTCGTGTGTTAAACGCCGGACATTTTCAGCCAATCATTGTCCGAGGGAACTCAATTGAGAAAATGGAAAAAGGTGGTCCCGCGCTTGGTATCGTACCCGATGCACAATATGATGAACAGTTTGAAAATCTTAATATTGGCGATGCTCTCATAGTTTATTCAGATGGATTATCGGAAGCGCGTAATAAAATAGGTGAAGACTTCGGTGAAAGGCGATTAACATCTTTATTACCGTCAATAATCCAATACTCTGCGGAGCAAATGGGTGAAAGGATAATTTCTGAAGTTGACAGATTCGTTGGTAAAGCAAAAACACACGATGACTTAACTATAGTTGTAGCAAAACGCGAATAAAAGAAACTCAGGAACTGTTGAACGCTTCTTCATTACCTTCTTCATCCTGCTATATTATCGGATAACTTCCCTTAAATCATCATTCAAACGCGTCAAATGATTTGAAATTTGCCTGCAAATGTGCATATTCAAAAAGATTTATGACAGGTACTATCTTCAGCATACAACGCTACTCGATTAATGATGGACCCGGTATCCGAACAACGGTTTTCCTCAAAGGGTGCCCGCTCCATTGCAAGTGGTGCCACAATCCCGAGTCGATCTCACCGGGTAAAGAAATAATAATCAGAGAAGATCGCTGTATTCGATGCGGTGAATGTTTCCTAATATGTAACTACTTTGCAGTGAAGAATGTCGACGATAGATATGTTTCCGATCGGGAGATATGTGTACAATGCGGTAGGTGCGTTGAGGTTTGTTATACAGAAGCACGCGCACTTGTCGGTAAGGAAATGTCGGTTGATGAAGTTATGAATGAAGTAGAAAAAGATATTATCTTCTACAACCAATCCGGTGGTGGAGTAACTTTTTCTGGTGGTGAGCCGTTTCTACAGCATGAGTTTCTTATTGAGCTTCTCAAAGCATCCAAACAAAAAAATCTTCATACTGCTGTTGATACCTCAGGATATATTTCTTCCGAGATTCTAAAACAGGCAAATCAGTTTATCGATCTTTACCTCTACGATATTAAAACATTGGACGATATTATCCATAAATTGTTCACGGGTGTTTCAAACCGGCTTATCCTTGAAAATCTTAAAAAACTTGTAGAGTGGCAAAAGAACGTTATCGTTCGTATTCCCATCATCCCGGGGGTCAATGAAGATTTAGAGCATATGCGGCAAATGGGTAAATTTATATCATCACTGCAAAAGATTCACGAGATTCATGTGCTGCCGTATCACCAAACTGGAATTGAGAAATATAATCGACTTGGTGTTGAATACTCATTCAAAAAGGATTTAATGATCTCAAAAGAAAATCTCAATAAATTTCAAGACGAATTACTCCGTTATATCCCTACTGTTGTGGTCGGGGGCTGATATTTTTTGTGAAAGATATACTTTTTTCCTATTTTCAATTACTACCACAACATCCTACATTAAAGGATTACAGTAGATGAAAAAACAAAATTTTTTTCTTTTAATCTTGCTCATTTGTACCCACTTATCTTACGGGCAAACCGAACGGAACGATACATTAGAATACACACTTCCGACAGAAGTCTTGATTACGGCTCCGCGACTTCAATTTCCTCTCAATGAAGTTCCGTTTTCAACGAGTGTTGTTGGAAGCGATATCATCCGAGAACTTCCGAGGTCAATTGCAGTTGACGAACCGATGAAACTAGTCCCCGGCGTAAAGGTAGACAACCAGGCAAACGGTCAACGCGTTCATCTTTCGATTCGGGGGCAAGGTATTCTTACGGAGCGAGGAATTCGCGGTATCAAAATTCTGATGGATGGAATTCCAATCAACGATCCGACCGGATTCGCCCCTGACTTTTTTGACGTCGACTTTGCAGCAGTAGATCGCATCGAAGTACTTCGGGGACCAGCAGCTTCCTTATATGGCGGGAGCGCTTCTGGCGGCATCATCAACATCTTAACACAGAACACAGTAGACAAACCGCTCTATGGTGAAGCTCAAGCATCATATGGTTCCAACAATTTCTGGAAAGGATTCGGACAATTCGGCGGCAATGTCAATAAAGTGAATTACAATGTTTCATTCTCACGCACCATGGGAGATGGATATCGAGTGCATACTCATTTCTGGGGAAACAATCTCTACGGAAAAGCAACATACACACCTGATGAGGGAATTCAACTCACCCCCATTTTCGGGTACACACATATGTACCATGAGAACCCAGAAGGGATCAATCTGCAATACTATCAACGTGATCCGAAATTACCGAATGACGACGCGGTTCCTTTTAATGAGTTTTTGGAAACTGAACGTACTACCAACGGCGTGAATGGGCACTTTGCATTGGCTGAACGTCACGAGATTAACGTGCTTGGATTTGTCAAGCGCACAGTCTTTACTGAAGCAAACAACAAAACCTTTACCCATCGTACATTTGTCACTCCTGGTGCGTCTGCCGAGTACGATTATTCTATGGGAGAAACATCAGACTTCTTACGTAATCGCACAGCTATTGGTGTCGATCTCCAATGGCAGACCATCGATGAACATTTCGTGCCTAACAGATGGTCGAGAGAAACCGATACGCTGCTTTCGAAGCAACGCATAAATCAAAGAGGAATGGGTTTCTTCATCATTGATGCGCTGAGTATCGGTAAGCAATGGGGGATCATGGCTTCACTTAGGTACGATGATATTCGCAATGAGCTCGTCGACCTTGCGGGAATTCACATTGATCCATGGAACAATATGGCAAGCAACAATTTCGATGCATCTGGCACTGCCAATTTTTCAAAGGCAACTGGAAGAATTGGTGCTACATTTTTGCTAATACCTGAAGCAAACTTCTTCGCAAATTGGGGACAAGGATTCTTACCTCCCGCAACCGAGGAGTTGGCTCAGAATCCTGATCAATATGGTGGCTTTAACATGCACCTAACATCTGCCACGTCGAGCGGATTCGACGGTGGTGCTCGTGGATTATTGAAAAACAATCTGTACTATGAGATTACAGGTTTCTATTTGACCACGGACAAAGACTTCGATCGGTATCGTGTCACGGGCCGCGGAGTACAAACGTTTTATAGAAATGTTGGAACGAGTAGGCGATTTGGATTGGAGATGTATGGAAGGTACTCTCCAGTCCAGTCAATCGATCTCCAGGGTGCCTATACATTTTCGGACTTCAAGTACACGAGCGACTCACCAGACCGCATCGTTATGGATGACACAACAATCGTGAAGTTCATCAAAAATGGTAAGTGGCTCCCCAATTCACCGCAGCATCAGCTCTACTTCGATGTACAGTACAGGGTCATGCCTGAGATTGCTCTCGGTCTCAGCATCGAATCACTGAGCAAATCATACATTGACGGTGCAAACATCGAAGCTGAAGCTGTGAACGGATACACACTGCTACATGCGCGCGCAGTGTACAAGTGGCAGCTTGGTTCGGTGATCGGAGAATTGAGCTTGAACGCACGTAATTTAGGTGATGTGAAATACGTTGCCTTCAGTGAACCCGACCCAGGCGGCAATGCATATCAACCTGGAGCAGGCAGGGAATTCTTCGGTGGCATTAAGATACGATTATAGAAATGATTTGTGTTTAGATAATCAATGAACGATCGAGTAAGAAAACTTCGTGAACAAAGCATTAATGCCATCCCCACTATCTCAGCCGAAAGAGCACAGATAGTAACCCAGTTATACACAACTTTATTTCAAAGTGAGTCGCATTTCCCAGGCTCCGTTGAGATTAAGCGTGCATTAGTGTTTAAAACAATCATGGAGAGAAAAGTAATTTGTGTTAATGAGAGAGAATTGATTGTTGGTGAGCGAGGTCCCGCACCGAAAGCAACTTACACATATCCGGAAATATGCTGCCATACGCTGAAAGATTTGGAAATTTTGCATGACCGTGAAAAGGTTTCCTTTAAAGTTGATGATGAAACGAGGCGATTATACCGCGACGAATTCATTCCTTTCTGGAAAGACAAAACAATCCGAGAAAAAATATTCGGTTCAATATCAGAGGAATGGAAGGAAGCATATTCTGCTGGCATCTTTACCGAGTTCATGGAGCAGCGCGCGCCCGGCCATACCGTCCTTGATGATAAAATTTACCGAAAGGGAATGCTCGATTTCAAACGTGACATTCAAAACAGTCTAAGGTCACTCAATTTTCAGAATGATCCCGAAGCGAACAAAAAGCAGGAAGAACTTAAAGCGATGAGTATCTGTGCCGATGCGATTATCACACTTGCCAATCGGCATGCAGATAAAGCACATGAGCTTGCAATGAAAGAAAGTAATCCAATCAGAAAATCAGAACTGTTGGAAATTGAAAAAGTTTGCCGTAATGTACCTGCAAATGCACCCCGAAATTTCTGGGAGGCCTTACAAGCTTACTGGTTCGTTCATCTCGGTGTAGTCACCGAATTGAATCCTTGGGATGCATTCAATCCTGGACATCTCGACAGACACCTCTACCCTTTCTATAAAAAAGGAATTGATGAGGGCACACTCACAAAAGAGCAAGCCAAAGAATTATTACAATGTTTCTGGATTAAGTTTAATAATCAGCCCGCACCACCTAAAGTTGGTGTAACCGCCGCCGAGAGTTCAACCTACACCGATTTTGCCAATATCAATTCAGGTGGAATTATGGCAGATGGTCGTGATGGCGTCAATGGCTTGACTTATCTCATCCTCGATGTAATTGATGAGATGAAGTTAGTGCAGCCAAGTTCAAACATACAACTCAGCAAGAAAAATTCTGATGAGTTCCTAAAGCATGCATTAAAAATTGTCCGCAAGGGCTGGGGACAGCCATCCATCTTCAATGCAGATACTGTTGTAGAAGAGATGCTGCGTCAAGGAAAATCTATAGAGGATGCCCGTAACGGTGGAACTAGCGGCTGTGTGGAAACGGGTGCATTCGGTAAAGAAAGTTATATCCTCACCGGCTATTTTAACATCCCGAAAGTTTTTGAGATCACTCTCAACAATGGTATTGATCCAAGGACCGGCAAGAAAATTGGAATAGAATCCAGGAATCCCTCGTCTTTCCGATCGTTTGATGAATTGATGAATGCATTCGAAAACCAGATGAAGCATTTCATCGATATCAAGATGCGAGGAAATGACGTCATTGAGCGATTTTACGCTGAGCAGATGCCCGTACCGTTCCTATCCATTCTAATCGACGATTGTATTGCGAAAGGAAAGGATTACAACGACGGCGGTGCAAGATACAATACAAACTATATTCAAGGTGTCGGAATCGGTACGATTACCGATTGTCTCTCGTCAATCAATTACCATGTGTTTGATGAGAAAAAGTTATCCATGTCGGATATGTTATTTATGCTTACTGCCAATTTCGAAGGGTACGAAAGAGCGCGCCAGCTTTTATTGAATCGCACACCTAAGTACGGTAACGATGACGATTACGCCGATGATTTGATGAAGCAGGTGTTCGAGATGTATTATAAACTTGTTGACAGCAGACCGAATACAAAAGGCGGCGTGTACCGGATTAATTTACTGCCAACGACATGCCATATATATTTTGGTTCGGTAACAGGCGCAACTCCCGATGGAAGAAAAGCATGGACACCGCTTTCAGAAGGAATCTCACCAGTACAGGGTGCAGATAGAAAAGGTCCGACGGCTGTACTAAAATCTGCCAGCAAGATGGATCATGTACGGACCGGTGGTACATTGTTGAACCAGAAGTTTACCCCTCAGCTTCTTGAAAGTGAGAAAGGACTCGAAAGTCTTGCTCATCTCGTGCGAGGATATTTTACATTAGGCGGACATCATATTCAGTTCAATGTTGTCACTGCACAAACCTTACGCGAAGCACAGGCGCACCCCGAGCAACACCGAGATTTAATAGTGCGGGTTGCCGGCTATAGCGATTATTTCTGTGATCTGAGCAAAACGCTGCAGAATGAAATTATCGCACGGACGGAACACCAAACATTGTAGAGCACTCTTCGCGGCTAGACAGATTTCCTCATCTTTTTTGTAAGAATGATAAATTTTTTGTACGTTTTGAATCATGATATCGATTCTGGGATATGGAGTTTCTATCAAACAAAAGAGTTCTTTTGAGCTCGCTGGTTATGTTAAAGTGACGGCAGGATTTTTTATAATTGCCTTAACGAATGAACATAATTTAAGTTTGTCAATGAGAGAGTAAATCATCATTCAAAGATCATGAATCCACTTGAAACATATTTTCGCGAGCTGGGCGCAATAAGAACGTCCGGGGCAGCCACAGATGAGACATCATATTATATTCCCTTTGCCAACCTCCTCAATGAAATCGGCAAAACACTAAAGCCGAAAGTTCATTGTATCATGAACTTGAAGAATCAGGGCGCAGGAATGCCCGATGGAGGACTGTTCACCGCAGAACAAATTCGCAAAACATCTGGAGTAGAATCGATTGCAGGTCAGTTTCCCGCTCGCGGTGTTATCGAAGCAAAGCCGACGAGTTATGCTAACTTGGTTACAGCAGAGAGCCAACAGGTTTCGAAGTACTGGAAAAGATACCGTCAGGTGCTCGTCACAAACTACCGCGATTTCGTTTTCGTCGGTCAGGACTCTGATGACAAGCCCGTAAAGCTTGAGTCATATCAGCTTGCGAAAAGTGACAAAGAGTTCTGGGATCTGGCTTCACAGCCCCGCAAGTTTGCAGAGCAACATGGCGAGCGATTCATCGAATATCTCAAACGCGTCATGCTTCTTGCCGCACCGTTGAGTGAGCCGAAAGATGTCGCTTGGTTCCTTGCTTCCTACGCTCGCGACGCCAAAGCTCGCATCGAAAGCGGTGATCTACCTGCCTTAACAAGCATCCGTGCAGCACTTGAGGAATCGTTAGGATTGAAATTTGTCAGAACGAAAAGCGATCCGCACAAGGGAGATCATTTCTTCCGGTCCACTCTTGTCCAGACACTCTTCTATGGAGTCTTCTCGGCGTGGGTTCTCTGGAGTAAGCAGCAATCTCTTTCTCGCAAGAGGAAGTTATTCGATTGGCGGACCACTGCTCATTACCTTCGCGTCCCCATCCTTCGGAAGCTCTTTCACGAGGTTGCCGAACCGGGACAATTGGACGCGCTCAATCTTTCCGAGGTGTTGGAGTGGACGACCTCCGCACTCAATCGTGTGGATAGAAGCACGTTCTTTGAAAAATTCGAAGAAGAACATGCCGTCCAGTATTTCTACGAGCCATTCTTGCAGGCATTCGATCCCGAATTGCGAAAAGACTTAGGCGTCTGGTTCACACCGCATGAGATCGTCCAGTATATGGTTGCCCGTGTAGATACTGTTCTGCGCGAGGAGCTTCACCTGCCCGATGGGCTTGCCGATCCCAACGTGTATGTCCTCGATCCGTGCTGCGGCACGGGAGCGTATCTTGTGGAAGTCCTTAAAAGAATTTATAAGACTCTCCATGAAAAAGGAGGAGATGCGCTGATCGGAGAAGACCTCAAGCGTGCAGCAATCGAACGAGTCTTCGGTTTTGAGATTCTGCCCGCGCCATTCGTCGTCTCGCATTTGCAGCTTGGATTACTCTTGCAGACGCTCGGTTCTCCGCTTTCGGAGACAAAGGGAGAACGTCCGAGTGTGTATTTAACCAATGCCCTCACAGGATGGGAGCTGCCGAAAGAGCCGAAGCAGCATCTGATGTTCCCTGAGCTGGAAGAAGAGCGCGACTCTGCCGACGAAGTGAAACAAGCCAAGCCGATTCTTGTTATTCTCGGCAACCCGCCATACAACGCGTTTGCCGGAATAAGCCCGGCGGAAGAGCAAGGACTTGTTGAGCCGTACAAAGAAGGATTGATCTCCGAATGGAAGATTAAGAAGTTCAACCTCGATGACTTGTACGTTCGCTTCTTCCGGTTGGCGGAACGAAGAATTGCAGAGAAGAAGCCGAGGAGGGGCGTCGTGTGTTTCATCTCCAACTTCTCGTACTTGGGCGATCCTTCGTTTGTCGTGATGAGGAAACGCTTTCTCTCGGAGTTCGACAAGTTGTGGTTCGATTGTTTAAATGGCGATAGCAGAGAGACGGGCAAACTTACACCCGAAGGAAAGCCGGACCCAAGCGTGTTCTCGACCGAATACAATAAAGAAGGCATTCGTGTTGGGACGGCAATTGGATTGATGGTAAGAAAAGCTGATCGGGAGAAGAAACCGACGGTATTGTTCAGGCACTTTTGGGGTGTGACAAAACGATCTGATCTCATTGTCAGCCTCGAAGGTAAGAATTCTGGTAAGCGCTATAAAAAGGCGGAGGCGACAAATGAGAATCGTTTTTCATTTCGTCCATCGAATGTTGGATTAGAATATCTTAACTGGCCGAAACTTAGTCAGCTGAGCAAGATAGATGGTTTGCAAGGAATGGACGAAGATCGAGCTAATGCGCTGATAAGTATTGATCAAGCTGAAGTAACAGATAGGATGCAAAAATATTATGATGCCAAATTTGAATGGGAACAATTTGCTGCGCTAAACACAGGTCTTTCTCGAACTAGTGCTGGATTTGATCCTAAGAAAATCAGAAGCATTGCTATTCAGAAAGAAAAATACAATGCAGAGAACGTTCAACATTATGTGTTTAGGCCCTTTGATTCCCGTTGGTGTTATTATACAAGCACTCCAAATGTATGGAAGAGATCTCGTCCTGATTTGTGGAGAGAACGGTCTCAAAGTAATTGTTTTCTGTTGACCAGAGTAGCCGGGGTCGCTGATCCTGAAGGAACACCAATGCTTTTCACAACAAATCTATTGGCACGTGACTGTATGCGCGGGCATGCAGTCGCATTTCCTTACCAAATCCATTTGACAGGCTTAAAACAGTCTGTCAAAGATAAAAACCAAGATGCCTTATTTGTTGAAGCAGTAGAATCGAAACCAGCTGCCAACCTCTCCGGGCAAGCACGCACGTATCTTGCAAAGCTTGACATCGCGAACCCGGATGTAGATGTAGAGACAGCAAGTTTAATCTGGATGCACGCGCTTGCCATTGGGTACTCGCCGTCGTATCTCAAAGAAAATGCAGATGGCATCCGGCAGGATTGGCCCCGCATCCCGCTTCCGGGTACGAAGAAGCAGCTGCTGCATTCGGCAAGTCTGGGTAAACACATTTCCGCCCTTTTGGATACAGAGCATAATGTTGCCGGAATAGTCTCGGGAACAAACCGGCCCGAGATCAAAGCTATCGGATCCATCTCCAAGATCAGAGGAAGCGCTCTCGATCCCAACTCCGGCGAGATTGCAATCACAGCGGGGTGGGGACATGCCGGCAAAGACGGTGTGACGATGCCCGGCAAAGGAAAACTTGTCGAGCGTGAGTATACCTCCGAAGAAATCAAGGCAATCAAGGAAGGTGCGAAGTCGCTTTGTCTTACATTCGATACTGCCATGAAGCAATTAGGAGAAACAACGTACGACGTGTATCTCAATGAAGGTGCGTTTTGGAAAAACATTCCCATCAACGTGTGGGAATATTACATCGGCGGGTATCAAGTCATCAAGAAATGGCTGAGCTATCGGGAGAAAGAATTGCTCAAACGATCACTCACAATCGAAGAAGTAAGGGAAGTGATGAACATGGCGAGAAGGATTGCTGCGATTGTATTGCTACAGCACGAGTTAGACAAGAATTACCAAGCCGTTAAGAACGCTCCGTATTCGTGGGAAAAATAGACATAGTTATCGAATTTGTTCGGAAGATAATTGAAAAAATAAAAACCAAAGGATCATTATGAGCGAAGAAAAAAAAGATGTCCAACCTACAATCGGTGAATATCAAGGCAAGCCGATCATCCGAATTCCCATCGTAGATAATCCCAATCCCGATATATCGTGGAATTGGATGTCGTTTGGAAAAACAAAAGCGAAAGCTATTGTGAAGTTCTATGATGCGATAAAGAAGTTTGCGGAAGAATGAGCATGAATTCTATAAAATTAAGAACACCGTCAGCATCGCAATGCAAAAACCACGGGACGCGGGCAGGACTGACTTGATGCGCGAGATAGATGTAGTGGTGTATCACCTTTACAATCTCACTTATGCGGAGGTAAAAGTGATAGAACCAGAATGAAGCAAAGAGGAGTTTGAGAATTATAAACTTTTCCCTCCGATTTATTATATTCAATAACAACTATACAATCATAACCAAAACAATGAAAATCCTCATTCTTGCGTTGACTATATTCCCATTTCTATCATTTGCCCAAGACACCATGAACACCATCTCCATTATCCCTCAACCATTACAAATCACACAAACCAATGGTATGTTTGTGTTTAGCGACAGTACGGTTATTGCCATTGCGAGTAAATCGAAAGAGCTTGAACGGATTGCCGAACAACTCGCAGGACATCTGAGAACCGTCACCGGCTATCCTCTCGAAGTCAAGCAAACTTCATCCAAGAATAACGCAATTATTTTGAAGTTGGATCCCAAATTAAAACGTCTCAATAAGGAAGGATATCAACTGACTGCGACAGAGAACTCGGTAACAATTAAAAGTACAACCCCAGCCGGAATATTTTATGGTGTGCAATCATTCTACCAGCTCCTGCCGCCTGAAGTTGATAAAAAAGAAAAAGTCGCTGACATCGCTTGGGGAATGCCATGCGTAACAATCGAAGACAAACCCCGCTTCACATGGCGCGGGATGCACCTCGATGTCGGCAGGCACTTTGCGCCTGTGGAGTTTGTGAAAAAATATATAAACCTCCTCGCATCGTACAAGATGAACACATTCCACTGGCACCTCACTGAAGATCAGGGATGGCGGATTGAAATAAAAAAATATCCTAAGCTCACAGAGATCGGCTCGAAGCGGAAAGAAACTATGGGCGACAATATACCATATGGCGGCTTCTACACACAGGATGAGATCAAAGAAGTCGTGAAATATGCGAAAGAACGTTTCATCACCATCGTTCCCGAAATTGAAATGCCGGGTCACTCACTCGCCGCGCTTACGGCATATCCTGAATTCTCTTGCACTGGTGGACCGTTTGAAGTCGGTACAACATGGGGTGTATTCGAAGATGTCTATTGTGCAGGCAACGAGAAAACTTTCAAGTTTCTCAAAGACGTGTTGAGTGAAGTAATTCCGTTGTTTTCTGGAAAGTTCTTTCACATCGGCGGCGATGAATGTCCAAAGGAACGTTGGAAAAAATGTCTTAAGTGCCAGACACGAATCAAAAAGAACAAGCTTGGCAACGAGCACCGATTGCAAAGTTATTTCGTTCAGCGCATTGAGAGATTTCTCCGCTCGAAAGGCAAACGCCTTGTGGGGTGGGATGAAATTTTAGAAGGTGGACTCGCACCCGGTGCAACTGTTATGTCGTGGCGCGGCACGGAAGGCGGTATCGCTGCGGCAAAAGCAAACCACGATGTCGTGATGACTCCAGGCTCGCACTGCTACTTCGACCACTATCAAGGACTACCTGATGGTGAACCTAAAGCAATCGGCGGTTTTCTTCCAATTGAAATCGTGTATGCTTACGAGCCGGTACCCGCGGAACTAACACCGAGACAAGCCAAGCACATCTTGGGCGCTCAGGGAAATGTGTGGACGGAATACATGCCGAACACGCGACACGTTGAGTACATGGTTCTTCCGCGTTTGCTTGCTATGAGCGAAGTTGTCTGGTCGGATAAATCCCATCGCAACTATAGCGATTTCATAAAACGACTCGAACAACATTACGATCGTTTCGTCTATCGCGATTTTAACTTCAGGGTTCCTACTCCGCTTGGATTTGGTGGTAAGCGTTATATTTTCGAACCAACTGAAATCGAATTGAAATCACCCATCTCTTCAGCATCTATCTATTACCGCCGCGATGGATTAAATCCAACTCCGGGGTCAATGAAGTACACTAATCCAATCCGCATTGCGAATGATCTTACGCTGAAAGCAATCCTTGTACTTTCGAACGGAAGGAAGAGTAATCCTGCGGTGACAAATTTCTTCCTTGTCGATAAAGAAAAGAACGGTTTAGAGTATCGATACTTTGAGGGTGAATGGGATAGTTTGCCGGATTTCAAAATGTTACAGCCAGTCCGTTCAGGAAAAGAGTACAACATCGATCTCGATGGATTCGAGCATCGCGGTGCAAACTTTGCCGTTCAATTTAGGGGTACAGTCAACATTGAAAAAGAGGACGATTATACATTCTATCTTGTCTCGGATGATGGAAGTAAACTTTTCATTGATGGGAACGAGGTCATCAATCATGATGGACTGCACGGACCATCTGAAAAGAGTGCTAAAGTTAGATTGGCTTCCGGAAAACATAAGATTGAAGTTCAATACTTTCAGCAATGGGGTGGGAAAGTTGTTGAGTTGTCTTATGAAGGAACGGGAATCCAAAAACAGATTATTCAACCGAGATTATTCACACCTAATTGATGGAGAATGTTCATGAATAAATTTATAATCTTATGTTTCATTCCGATTGTTCTTTTCCTTCACGCAAGTGCTCAACAGGCATTCTCTCCAAAATCTTACCTTTGTTATAAAGTTGATACGCCTCTCACGATTGACGGCAAGACAGATGAAGCAAGCTGGCAGAATGCGCAATGGACGGATGACTTTGTTGATATAGAGGGAGCGATCAAGCTAAATCCACGATTCCAAACACACGTAAAAATGTTATGGGATGAAAAATATTTTTATATTGCTGCCGAACTTGAGGAATCGGATGTCTGGTCAACGCTGACCGAACGTGATGCTGTAATTTTTCATGACAACGATTTCGAAGTCTTCATCGATCCGGACGGCGATACGCATCAGTATTATGAGTTCGAGATGAATGCTCTCAACACTGTCTGGGATTTACTACTTATCAAACCATACCGGGATGGTGGTCCCGCTGTGAATGGCTGGGACATTAAAGGGCTCCAATCAGGTGTTCAAATTCAGGGAACGATCAACCAACCCGCAGATAAGGACAAAGGATGGACAGTTGAGATTGCATTTCCCTGGGAAGTTCTCAAAGAATGTGCACACAAAGACGCTCCGCCAAAATCCGGCGATCAGTGGCGTGTAAATTTTTCTCGTGTTGAATGGAAGGTCGAAACAAAGGACGGAAAATATCAGAAGGTTATCAATCTTCAAACAGGGAAATCATATCCTGAGGATAACTGGGTCTGGTCGCCGCAAGGGTTAATCAATATGCACTACCCTGAGATGTGGGGATTTGTGCAATTCTCAGATAAAGTTGTTGGAACTGAAAAAGACCAATTCATATTTCAACCGGAAGAAAACGTTAAGTGGGCGCTGCGACAGATATATTATAAAGAGAAAGAATATTTTGAGATGAATAAGAAATATACCGCCGAACTGAATGAATTTGGATTGATGGATCTGAAAGTTGAAGGATATACTTCGCCTGTCATTCAAACGACTTCCAATTTGTACGAAGCAGTGATTGTCAGTGTTGATGGAAAAACTTCGTGGCATATCTCTCAAGATGGAAGAACATGGAAGGAATAGGAGATATAATTGAACTTAACATGGATTGATTGGACGATAGTGCTGGCTCTGCTCGCAATTATGTTGAGCATGGTTCTTGTCAGCAAACGACTTGTAAAAAATGTAACAGATTTTCTTGCCGCAGGTCGCACCGGTGGCAGATACGTTATCAGCATGTTTCAGGGAACAGCGGCGTTGGGTGCGATCACAGTCGTTGGTGCATTAGAAATGAATTATGTTGCCGGCTTCAACCTTCGTTGGTGGGAAATGTGGACAGCAGTAATACTTGTCGGTATGAGCGTCTTGGGTTGGGTCGTATATCGATTCCGGCAAACACGCGCGCTTACTATGGCGCAGTTTTTTGAAATGCGATACAGCCGTAAGTTCCGTATTTTTGCTGGATTACTGGCGTTCATATCCGGTGTCATTAACCTCGGCATTTTCCCAGCAGTGAGCGCAAGGTTCTTCATTTACTTCTGCGGACTGCCAGATTATTTTTTCGTTCTAGGGATACCAGTATCGATGTTTGCAGTTGCAATGTTGATTGTTATTTTCATTCCCATCTATTTCATTTTCTCTGGTGGGCAGATCGCAGTAATGTTCACAGATTTTATTCAAGGTGTGTTTGTCAATATCGTTTTTGTTTTGATTGTCATTGCACTACTCATAAAAGTTGACTGGGCACATATTTTCCAAGCTCTTTCCAGCGCTCCTCCGGATGCTTCGCTAATCAATCCATTCAAGTCAAGTAATGTGAAAGATTTTAACTTCTGGTATTTCTTCATCGGTATGCTTGGACTTATTTACACAAAACTTTCGTGGCAGGGAAATCAGGCATTCAATGTTTCAGCTAAAAGCGCGCATGAAGCCAAGATGGCAGATGTGCTCACCAACTGGCGGTTGATTCCTCAATGGGGATTGTTTTTGGTGTTTGTGCCGATAGTGGCTTACACAGTATTTCATCATGGAGATTTCAAGTCGATAGTCGACAGCATTCAGCCAATAATAAGCGGCGCTGGTTCATCAACGATTCAAAGTCAGATTAAAGTTCCACTCGTTCTTACAAAATTGCTGCCTGTAGGATTGATGGGTGCATTTGCCGCGATTATGTTGGCGGCTGCGATTGCTTGTCATAATTCATACCTCCACTCGTGGGGAAGCATCTTCATTCAAGATTTTATATTGCCGATAAGGCAAAAGCCGTTCGAGCCGCAGCAGCACATGAAGTATCTCAAGTTCTCGATCCTCAGTGTTGGAATTTTTATTTTCTTCTTCAGTTTGATCTTTCAGCAGAGTGAGTACATTTTTCTTTTCATGGCAATCACCGGATCAATTTTTGTCGGTGGTTCCGGTGCCGTGATCATTGGTGGTCTTTATTGGAAGAGAGGTACGACCTTGGCGGCTTGGTCGGCAATGATCACCGGTTCATCGATTGCCGTGGGCGGAATTGTTATTCAACAAATCATTCCAGACTTTCCCATCAACGGACAAATGTTCTGGGGTTTGGCTATGCTCGGTTCGAGTGTTGTGTATATTGTGGTTTCAATGTTCAGAAAGAAACAATCGTTCGATATGGAT
>CAYGZC010000288.1:0-3582 GCA_964354225.1 uncultured Chlorobiaceae bacterium
AAACAGAACAGCGAAAAAACCATCGGCAACTCTGCCCACTCTCGATCCATAAAGACACAGAGCAACAAGCAACACCACAGTAACAACGTGAACCATAGGGCTAAGCCACAAGTATGCAACTGAAGTCTTCATTAGAACTTCTTTGATGACAAGTGAACTGTCTTGTTGGGAAAAGGGTGATGCCGCAAAGACTGGAAGAAACGAGCATACGAGAAGAACAACCAGAATCAGCAACGTCTTGGTTCTTTCTTTCATAAGAACATCTAGCTGTGGGTTCAGCTATAACCTTTCGCAAAACGGCTCTGCTGACGGTTCAGGACTTAGAGTCAAAAAAGGTTGGTTGTGGAGTTTCAGTTTTTCTTCTTTCGTGGCAACCAACCAGCCAGCCAGGCAATGCCACCAACAAGAGCGAAGATTCCAAAGACCAAAGCCCAGAGCAGAAGGGCTAACGGCAAGCTCATGGTCATCTGAGTCAAGAGATAGATTAGAATGCCTACGCTTGCTATGAGGAGCGGAAACATTCCAAGGATTATCCAGCTATGTTTCATTTGACTGACTCGCCTCCTTTGACTCAAATATACTTAGCAAGAAGATATCATAAACAAGATTTATGTAAACAGACGACACTAGAAAAACGCTTATCTGAGAACGAGAACAGACGACAGATGTGGTTGTCTTGAAGATTAGGGCTGTTCTGTTTGATCTAGATAACACTTTGGTTAAGACTTGGATCCCTGAAGCATTCCAGAGTGTTCTAGCTTCTCTGGGAATCAATAGGTCGATTGAAGAGATACAAGAAGCCCTTGCTAAAACAGACAAGGATCTCGAAGAGTCCAACTACAGATCGCGGTATGGCGAGGATACTTACGCAGAATTTTGGGAAAGATGGGACTCTCAGGCTCTCACTTATCTAGGAATCTCTGGAACTGAGAATCTAGCGAAGCAAATGACAGCAAGATGGTATGATCATGCACATTGTGTGGCTTATCCAGATACCAGAGTAACTCTGAACAGACTAAGGCAGATGGGTTTGAAGGTGGGATTGATTTCAAATGCGTATGAAGAGGACATCAACGCTATTCTGAAAAGAGCAGGTCTGGCGAAAGGACTCTTTGACATATTGGTCGGAGTAAACGCAGTGAAGAAGGGGAAACCTCACCCTGATGTATTCATGTATGCTCTCAGCAAACTAGGTGTCACACCAGAAGAAACTCTCTTTGTTGGAGACCGTGTTGACGATGACTACAAAGGAGCAGATGCAGTAGGCATACATGCACTCCTCATTGAAAGAGAACACAGAAGCACAGAAGAAGCCTCTGATCTTGATAGAGTCAGAAGTCTTCAAGAGATCTTCAAATTCATAGAATAGGTTTGGCAGCAAACTACACTAGATCGATCGAGTTCCGTGTTGCCTGAGCAGGAAAGTCTTATCAAGGCTGCTTCTGATTGATCGGTTCTATTATGCTCTTAAGAATCAGCTCTTCACTACCCGTAGTTTCCATTAGTAAAAGACCAGAACTCCGTGCGTAAGCAATATAACTCCCCCATCCAGTACTGTCACGGAATTCACAAATACATTGCTCTGTTTTTATGTAAAATCCCTCACATGCAAGTGTATCAACGCTTAGACGAGTTATGTTAATAGGCATTGTTCCCAACAAACCGACTTGATCACCAACATTCAAGTTTGATTTAACAAATAACTTGTACTGTAATTGTTCATTAATATCCTCTCTATTGAATGTAAAATTGGTAGATTGATCTAGATCTCGTACTACATATCCACTTCCATCTATACTACTTACAATGTAAGAAGTGTCAACTGCCATAAACGGATCAACTGGTCTGTATACATACGTGCCTCCAGACCTAAGCTGTATTCTTTCTTCTATGCCGTACCCAAACCATCTTGATGAGTATCCTACACCCATAATAGAACCCAATAGAACTGCAAGCATAATTCCGGTTTTGATGATTTTACTAACATTTTTCCTTACTAGTGTTTCTCCCAGCAGGGTAAAACAACCAAACCAAGTCAAATATCCTACTAATCCTGCTATGATGATTCCACCAAAATAGAATAGCATAGACCACAAAGAAGTAAGAAATACTCCTAGCCCAAGTACAATAACTCTACCGAACTGCTCCATTCCGTAGAAACCATATCCGTTAAACCACATTGTTCCATCTTGATCTGTGCCACCGAGAAATACTAACCAAATCCCAAGGTAGAAGAACAGAGCAGCAATTATTCCATATGCCATCAGACGATAAATAGGGATATTCCCAATCTTTGGTTTTAGGTACTTTCCCATTCTTTCATAACGTTCATGAATGATCGAATTCGATAGCAAGTATTCCAGGCTCAATTGCCAAGTATCAAGATCTCGAGATCTCTCTCTGATCGACGTTTTCACCCCTTTTTCACTATGCTAGAACAATAGGAAACCAAATAAACACATCCTATTTTTCCTAGAATGAGTAACTCAAACCTCAAGGACTAGCCATCTGCCTAAACCTTTGATTGCCGAAGCTTCTGATCTCTTTTCTTCAATTCATTGTAGAGATTCTCAAACCATTCAAAAATGCTCTGGTCGTGTTCCTCCTTTCTCATGCCTTCTATAAGGGGCCTCATAATCTCCCATATCCCACGAACACCGAAAAGCTGCTCAATCAGAGAAATATCAATCAGTTTGTTTCTGCAAAGAACACCAAGTTGTTCGCAGAAGTTGCCAACTATAGTAAAGGACATGGGAATCTGTTTCGTGGAGAATGGTTTTCCGTATTTTCTCACGAAGTCATCGTAGTCCTCAAACTCAGCTTCATGTATCTGCATTACAGCTTCCATGAAGTCTCTACTTACAACAAAGGTGGAGAGTCTGACCACAAGGGCGGTCTGTCTCATCTTCGTCTGATGTCTAACCTGAAAAGCATAGTATACAACTCCAGCCACAACACTTGCAGAAGCAACAGCAATAGAGACTTCCTGAATGCCAACCATTACTAAGCCTTCTTTCCTTGAAGCTTTTGTTCTCTTTTCTGCAGCTCATTGTAGATGTATTCAAACCATTCCCATATTTGGGGACGGTTTGTTTGATTTCTCTCACCCTCTGCAACTGGTTTCAGCTTCTCCCATGCTCGTTTGACTGGTGAACTAAAAAGGTCATCGACCAAGCTAATGTCTATGAGTTTTCTGTGTAGAAGAACACCCAGCCCTTCAAAGAACCAGCCCATTTTATTCACATCCTGTAGACCATACTCTTTCCTGTAGGAATTGAAATCCTTGAACTCTCTCTTTTGGATTCTTTCCCATGCATCCTGCATCTCACTGCTGCCGAAAGTTGAGTAAAGCCTGATTGCCAGGTCTGTCTGGTGTCAACCCAGTTCCTAACCTCCAGAACCGTAAGAATAACACCTATTATGACGCCTATTGCTGCGATTAATGCTGAAAGAGAAGATACATCCAATTCAAACATCATTGCCCCCAGAGACAAGATTAGATGAGATCAGTATTAAAGATTGAACCGTAGAAGTCTTCAGCTCCAAGCAAGGGAAATGCCACAAGTCATAAGAACAGAAACA
>CAYGZC010000289.1:0-3910 GCA_964354225.1 uncultured Chlorobiaceae bacterium
CGGGCAAGCCCTCGATGGGCGAAGAGCCGTTCGCTCCGCGAACGTCGCCCATCATCGGGAAAAACTCCATGCTCGCTCAAACAAATCTCCAAAAGAAGGAGATTCGTTCGCTCGCACGTTCGTTTTTCCCGCGCAACGTTAGCTGCAGTGCGCCGTCTAATGATCGAACTATTTTATGAATCTCCCAATAGCATTCGACCAATTTACTCGTACGTAAGAGCTGCGAATGTGCTCTTTGCAACACAGAGGGCAAGGGAAAACCAGAATTTGAGTTCTTCGTCGCTAACTTCAGACTGCGTCAATGGCTCATCCTGATTGTCTCCTTTCCTAGCCCAATAGGTAATGCTACCTTCGCTCACTGACCAATTGGCATGAGCGATGGCATTCCGAAAGGCCCGAACGGGGTTGTCGGTTAGAAATTGATAGCACTTCCGGCTTGTGGACCCAGAAGGTGCGAGCTTTCTAAGTCGCGCAAAGCAGGATTCACCGAGGTAAACAAAGCAGACGTAGTTTGAAAGGATAAGGTGTGCCCGGTTTTCAAGCAAACTTATTGGTCCATAGGATCGCCTTTCGGCTAAGAAATTCATAAAGCAAGCAAGTTCATTGAATCGGACATTGAATGAAAGGGTTTCGTCTACAAGTTGCGCCTTGAGATTCGGAAGAGTTATTAATTCATTGAATATGGCGGTCGCGAGATGCTGGCTATCTGCAGCTGGAATGCGAAAGTCGTCTCGTAGACGGGGACCCCATCGGCGCAGGGCTTCATCTTCTCCTAGCAGATCATAATGCATGGCAAGATTTCAAATGAGTCTCGTAAAATATCGATGTCAATTTTCGGGACGGCGCATTGCATCTAGTGAATAAACGAATGGCGTATATCCAGCCGTACTGGATAGCTAAACGTCCCGATAAGTCGGGACGTCTATCCCGCTTATGTGTTCCATGGTTTATCAGTTGTAAATTCATCATGTCAATTATCACGAGCGTCTCAGCAATAATATCACCTCCATTGTGGGGGTACTTGCTGTGACTCGTTCAAATATTACGCAGTAAAGTACAGAATCTTTTTCAAACTGTCAAGTACTTCGCGAAGTGTTTTGTACGCTCATCTTTCAAAGATCGGCTGGAAAAAAGGAGGAGGGTGAGATAAGAATGCGACGCACCATGAAGGCGCGCCGCATCTATGAAACATTAGGATTGTTTTGTTATTTCTTATCCTTACATTCTTTGGAACATTTCTCTTTACATTCTGCTGAGCATTTTTCTTTATCTTTGCACTCTGCGGAACATTTCTCTTTGCATTCCGCTGAACATTTTTCTTTATCTTTGCACTCTGCAGCACATTTCGCTTTGTCTTTCGCAGTAGATTTATCCATGCATTCGGCTGCACATTTGGCATCCTTTGCTTTTGCAGCATTATGACCTGTGCAAGCCGCCGCTGCATTTTTATCCGTGCCGGAGGTTTGTTTCTGCATCATCGGACATTTTGCCGCTTCCTTTTTGGCTGATTTCTCGTCACCTGCATTCAGGACGAGCGATATCATGAGTACTGCGATGAGCAGTATTGATAGAATTACAATCGTTTTTTTCACTGTGGTGTTTCTCCTTTCGTTGAAGAATGTTATTGTTGACATTGAGTTTGTTTTGTGCTATCTAATTCCATGCAAAATCGTCCAAGGACGAGTGAGAAAAATTTTTCCTGCTGTTGTGGGGTAAGGATTCCCTTTTCTTCAAGAAGACGTTTGACGATCTGCCTCTGCATCGTTGCCTGCAGTGAGTCGATTTGCCGTAATGCCGCCTCGATCTTCGCGTTGTCGGAATTCTTATCCATCAATGTCTTCACCAGTTCGATTCTTCGCTCCTTCATTTGTATAGTCAGGGTTTCAATGAGTGGACGGGAGGAATTCTCAACTGCGTTTAAACGATTTATTTGGTCTTCTGTGATGTCAAAGTGTTTCCTCATATAACACCCATGATCTTCCGTACTATCCATAGCACAGGTTGGCTCCGTGCAACACCAGCGCTGGTATACAAAGGTGCCTAAAGCTGAAAAATTGACGACCGTTAGAAAAACCAGAGTGATGATGAACCATTTTTTCTTCATAAAATTTCTCACTTCCTCTCAGAAGACGTGAGAACAATGACCTGTCCGATCGACTCGTCCGAGGATAATTCAAACGAGTCTAAGTGATATGTCCGTGCAAAATATTCGTTTGAGGTAATTTCAGAACTTTGTTGTGCTGAACTCCGGGGAAGATTCCCTAAATAATTCCCAAGGAAAATGGAAATAATGAGCAATGCAACGGCTACCGAGTAACGGAGAGCGGGGATATATTTTTGAATAACAATATCGGATGTTTCAGATCGCGCTATGCGGGCTTCGAGTTTAGTCCAAAGAAAAGGCGATGGTCGTAATTGTTCGATGGCAGTCCTGTTCTTCCAGATTTTCGAAAGCACTGTAATCTGTTGACTGCAGTGCGGGCATTGAGGGAGGTGTTTTTTTACCTCGATCGTATCTTTCTCACCGAGACTGCCATCAATGTACAGGAGCAAATATTTTCGGATATTTCTGTGACTCATTCTTTAAAACCTTTCATAGATTAGACAATATATTGGGACTAAACTTGTGGTCATAGATTTTTTAGGTAAGGAAGTAATTTTTTGCACAAATTCTGTTTTCCCCTAAAAATGCGTGATTCTATTGAAGATACCGAACATTCCAATACTTTTGCGATCTCTTGATATGATAATCCCTCATACCGATGGAGAATAAGAGCAATACGCTGCTGCTTCGGGAGTGAGTTAATTGCATGTTGAATTATCTGTTCGGTCTCTTTTCGTTCCATCGCAATATCGGGTCTATCGTCTGTGGTGTTGCCCGAGAGTTGCTCATTCTCAGTATCGGAGAAAATATCAAGAGAAATCCAGCGCTGGCGCTTTTTCCTTGCCTGGTGATTTAGACAATGGTTCACAGCAATGCGGTAGAGCCATGTTGAAAGTTTTGATTCTGAGCGGAAGTGTTTCAGCGTCTTATAAGCATTTACGAATACATCTTGTGTAATGTCTTCACCTTCGTGTCTGCTGCCCAGCATGCGATAGCAGACGTTGAATACCATAGCGTGGTACAATTCGAATAATTCTCGAAAAGCCGTATCATCGCCAATTTGAAGTTTTTTAAGTAGCTCTTGATCGTGCACGAATTGTTTTTGGGGTAGCTTAAGGTTGATAATGTTAGTAATTTGACAAATGAATGTAAGAAAACTTGCTGGCAAAAGTAAGAACTCCGACTTCTGACTCGGATTCAACTTGAGAAGAAGTCGGAGTTCTGAACATGGATTATATACTAACCTGCTGTCATTTCATAGGCGGCATGCCGTATTGCGACCACTCTTCCTTCGATGGACCGTATAAGCCGGGTACTTTAAGTCCTGCTTGCCGCATGAGTACCGTCATTTGCGCACGATGATGTATTTCATGTTTTACCAGTGCTGCGAGTGTTCCTGAACGCGTCCACTTCTCACCGTACATCTCGATTTCTTCTTTCAGCATCGCATCGCTCCATTTCTTTTGTACATCATCGCCAACAGATTTGGCTGCTTTTTCGTATGCTGCGGCGATTACTGTTGCTGATGTCGGTTCGGGTGTATTCTCCGCAGGTGCGTTGATGGTCAATCCCGCTTTTCCACCCATCTCTCCTAATGTCAATGCGATGTGCCATGCAAGAAAGCCAAGTGTTCTGCCTTCGGGGATTACTTTCTTCGATAACGAAGCATCGGTGAGAGCTTTAAAGATTTTGAGTGTAGATGCGCTCTCGTTCTTCCAGTCATTAACAAAGTCATCAATGGTCTTGTACATTTTAATTCTCCTAGATCGTTATAACTATCTTGAAGCTAAGTGTTGTCAGAAAATT
>CAYGZC010000290.1:0-1781 GCA_964354225.1 uncultured Chlorobiaceae bacterium
ATACACTGCCAAAGAAAGTATTGATAGCGCTAAAATTTTTATTTCCGAAGTTGAGAAATATTTATCTTCATTAGGTTTTTTGCACTAAGAGTTAATGAACACGCTGATGATGGATTGTGTGTGGTTCGGGTGCTGAATGCGGCGCAGGAGTCGCTGAAGCAGGGGGGCGTGCCGGTTAGTTTGTAATTGTTTATCTTGTATGTTTAAAAAATCAATTAGCGAATTACTTTCAAAGCGTATTGTTTCAGTATAATTTAGAAAAGAAATATTTTTTTGCTTTGGTGCTTGAGACGCATAATTTGAGTATAACAAAAAAATTGAAAGGGACGTCTCATGCCGAAGAACAAATATACTCCCAGATTCAAAGTCGAAGCGATTCTGGAAGGGTTACGAGATCCCGATGGCATCGCGGCGTATTGTCGTCGCAAGGGGATCACCGATGTATCGTTTTACCAATGGCAGAAGCAGATGCTTGCCAATGCCGCGGCGTTATTTGACAAGCTACCGAAGTCAGTGGCAAAAAAGATCGAGCAGTTAGAAGACGAGCTGCAGCGTAAAGATCGCATCATTGCGCTGGTGACGGAAGAAGCCTTGGAGCTTAAAAAAAAACTTACGACCTAAGGCGCTATCAGCGCTTGGACCTGGAAGTCAAGCTCGATTTATTAGCCATGCTGAATCGGTATTGCCAGTATGGCTGGACCAAGCAAGCGATCTGCCACCAATGGGGTATCAGTCTGCAAACGTTTTATGGGATCAAACCCATCAGCCCAAAGCTAGCGAACTCCAGCCGCATCCAATTGAATACGATCACGTCATTTGAGCGTGAAGCGATTCGAGGCTATGCCTTAAACCATACGGAGCTGAATCATCGGGAGCTAGCCTATCGGATGTTGGATGGGGACATCGTGGCGGTGAGTCCCTCAACGGTCTATCGTATTCTCAAGGAATACTATCTGATACGGCAACGGGCGAAACGAGCCAAACCAGATATCTGGCATCCGCATCAAGGTGTGACCCGCCCCGATCAAGTGTGGCAGACTGACTTGATGTGCTTGATGTTCCAGCAGCGAGAATATTATCTGTTGAGTTACTTAGATATCTATTCTCGTTTTACGGTGTATCACAAGTTATGTCTGACCATGACGGGCGATAGCATCGGTCAAGCTTCGCAGCAAGCGATGGATCAGACCGGGATTATTCCCGAGTCGATTCAGTCCGACAATGGCAGTTGTTATGTTAGCCACGAGTATCGCAGCTTGATGAAACAGCTGGAGATCGATCATCGGCGGATCCATCCTCATTGTCCCAATGAGAATGCTGAGATCGAACGCTACCATCGCACTGTCAGAGAATTAGTCGATATCAATGATGCCACCACTTTTGCGGAGTTGGAAGAACTTATCAAAGAACGGATTTATTATTACAACTATATTCGCTATCATTCCAGAATTGGATTCATTCCGCCTTATGTGAAATATCGCGGCAATCCCGAACAGATTTTTGCAGAACGAACCAAGAAATTAGAAAAAGCTAAAACCAAACGACTGAAACTAAATGCTCAGAAATTATTATCTAAAGCAAGAAATCTATACTGAACAAATGTACAGTAGTACCAAAGTAAAATTTTAAAAAATTTCTAAATTTTGTGTGAAACAAAACCAAAACTCTTAATCCTTTACATATTTCTTTTGCAAGGTTTAACACTTCTGGCGATTTTCCTTTGGGTAATCCTCTTGGATTATACCACTTTCCACGATGTTTCAATTCGACACTTAATGTCT
>CAYGZC010000291.1:0-8995 GCA_964354225.1 uncultured Chlorobiaceae bacterium
GCAACACTATCACGATCATCACCAAGGATAATCACCTGCTGGTCACTTGGAAACTTCAGCCAGTATCCTTCACCGAAATTAAGGTTTGTTTTTTCGATGTAGATACCGTCATAAGCGAATGCGCTTGATGTTGATGTCGGGAAGAGCGTATCCTTTTGGGTTGAATCGGGAATAAGCGGAAGCGAAATCATATTCCACTGACCGCGGACACTATCGGCAAAATATGGACCACGGAATAGTTTCAAATCGGATTCGGATGATGATACGGGTGACAAACCTCGTGCTGCGTGCATTATACCGGACAACTCGCTCGGATCGTAACGAAGACTAACCTGTGCGCAATAGTTCTCTCCACACTCAGGTTTTATTATGTACATCCGTTTGAGTGGCTCGATCTTACAGTATAAACTATCTGCACGCGAGTTGACAATCCGAGGGCGTGGAAGACCAAAGGGCCATCTCGAAAACTTCCTCGCTGTATCAATCACGATCGTGTTCTTCAGTGTATCAATCCTACCACCTAACGAATCCCAATAGAAATTGCCTGCCATTGGATTTTGAAGGATCGTCATCGAAACAGCACATGGGTTTGTACCTTCACCCGAAAATTTAATGTATGAACCGGGGCTCTCGAAGCGATAAATTCCTGTCTCACCCGCCCTGATTTTTCTATTTATCGTTCCTCTAATTATTTTGCCTGTGTCTTGAATTGTGTTTGGATCGTCGTTTGCAACAATGATACTGTCTTTTTCACGAGGATTGAGATTTGTGTGAAGAAAAAGTCGATTTTGAATTAACAGGTTGCCAATAACATTAACCAGCTGACTTGATATTTCAAGATTATAAAAGTTATTTTTTATTGAGGAAGTCAAGTTCGAATTAAGCCCGTTGCTTTCATCTCTGATAGGAATCCAATGATTGTTCCCTGAGTTGGAAGGTGGATTCGGAGTTGAAGATGATGCAATAGTTTGAGTATCGGTTCCAGCAAATGTAATCGTAGAAGTACCTGGCTCAAATGTTCCGTTTGTTAACCAATCGCCATAACAGATTATTCCAGTTGAGTTGGAATTAGATGGCATTACAATCGAAGCACCGCTGTCTATCCGAATTGTTTGCAACACTTGTAACTGTCCTACAGTAGGAGAAAATTGTAAGGTTGCTCCTTGTTCTACTCTAATTGCTTGAACGCTATCGTTAGGAAGAGAATCAACGGTAACAACTACATTTGGTGGGATTGCTACAGTATTACTTGGACCCGGAACAACACCACCCGCCCAATTTGAAGGATCCGACCAATTACCACTACTATCGCCATTATAGCGATAAGCATAAGTATTCCCAAAGTCTTTTCCACTTATATCCCCTTCTCCTGTAACAGAAATTGTATAGATTCCTAAGCCCGTTGGATATGTTTGCATCCAAGCAGTATCTTGCTCTTCACTTATATAATAAGTACCCGCTAATGGTAGATCGAATTCATAACTTCCGTTTTGATTTGTAACGGCTGCATCTAAAAAGATGTTGTCTGAATTTTTTAGATAGAATTTCCATCCTGAAAGAGTTGTGTCTTCTGGTTCTCTTATTCTATTTCCATTGATGTCGTTAAATTTAACTCCACTAATTACGCCACGTTGGCTATTACCAAAGTCTTTCCCGCCAATATTCATACCACTTCCAAGTGTAACGGTGTAGGTGTTCGGTGAAATAGGTATCGTTTGGATCCATCCAACCTGCCTTTGTTCGCTAACGGTATATGTTCCCGGCTGTAGTGCTATTAGCGAATAATATCCATCTCCATCTGTTAATGTATCGGATATCTCTACATCAGACTTTAACAAACGAATGTGCCAGCCAGAGAGTCCGAGTTCTCCATCATTTATTCCGTTCCGATTTAGATCATTAAAACATTTTCCTTGGATAGTATCAGGTTGAACGTTACCAAAATCTCTATTTAAAAAATACCGATTTGAAGAATTGATTGTGATATTATGAACGCCTGGAGGATTAGGTGTTGGTGATGTTTGCATCCAACCTTCAGGTATCACTTCACTTATAGAATATAATCCATCGGGTAAATCTAAAAATGAAAAAGATCCATCTGCCTTTGTCAATACTGCATCATTTATTGGTCCACTCACATCGACTCGCCAACCTTCAAGTGCTGCCTCTGCGTTGGATAAACCTACGTTGTCTCTAATCCCATTTCCATTGGAATCTACAAAAACCACTCCACTAACTCTGCTGATTCTAGATTCATAAGTAGTGTCTTTTAACTTGACACCATATTTATAAATGAAAAGATCAGTAATTCCTAAATTACCAGGTCCGTTTATTAGAAGACTATCCTGAGTGAACATATTAATTTTAGGTATATGCCCTGTACGATCAACAATAAACATGCTATCGCAACGATCATATAGATACGTTGAATTGGACCATCTTAAAATCCATGTAGCCGATGGATGATCATCATCCATGATATTTAAAACGAATGTATCTCTTTTTGTCACATTTTGTGGGATACCACGTAAGTCGAGCCACACTAATCCCAATCCTCGACTGGGTCTTCCGGGAACATTTCCCCACCTAACATCCATACCAGGCGAAAGTGGTGGTGCATCTTTTTCGTTTAATGAAGGGAAGAGATGATCTACTCCGTATGTAGCATCTGGGTGATTCCCATAAGATACTGTACGAGTGTAGACGAAGCCTTTGATGTTAATAGAGATGAGTGAATATGCTTCTGGTTGTGCGAGTGAAATAGAAGCATAAAAAGTTAGGAGTAATGTAACGACGAAAATATTGTGACATACATTCATATGAACCCCACAAATATTAAATTAATCATGAATCGATATACACTTTCTTAATCAAGAGTACCAAAAACCTGAGGTAGCTATCGACATATATGTTGAACATTCTAATTAATAAACTGTACCATTTTCCTTTAGATCTGGATTCCCCAAATTTAATCGTGTTAAGTTAAGGCCCTCCCATTTCAAGAATAAAAACAAAAGCGGGCGGCTAAATGAGATTACGTACTCATTTTTTTGAATAGACATACGACTCAGCTTTCCTGAAATTGATTTTATTTCAAAATTAAAAGCATTTCCTCACAACGAACAGTTACCACACGTGGGGAATGGATATCTCACTTGCCTTAAGTTAATAAAATTTATTTCTTTTGTCAATACTTTTTCGCTTGAATCTCCCTAAATCGTTTAGTATATTTGGCTGTTTGTAAAAACTGATATTTCAGTCAATTATCGAATGTTTTATATTGCGAAAAATCGTATATCTCGGAAAATCGAATTGTGTGACTCTCGACCTTTTATCCTTTTCCCTCCGATGGAGTTTCTTCGATCAAATTGGGGGGGAAGTCGCAGAGTGACGGAAAGAAGATAGAGTCAGTGTTAACCGTGATTGGTCAGATAATATTACACAACCCTTACGCTATACTGCTTGGTTTGACGAGCGGAACAGGGAGAGGGTAGTGAAGGAAATGAATGATGATTGGTAAAACATTTTCTCACTACAAAATCCTCAAGAAACTCGATGAAGGTGGGATGTCCCAAAATCACACACGAGTCCCGTTCCTATGGGACGAGTGGAATGTGATTTTGAGGATCCCGCTGCAGCGAAGCGGAAGCGGGAGGCGTGATCTATGATTGGACAGACCGTTTCTCATTACAAAATCCTCGAGAAACTAGGTGAGGGTGGAATGGGTGTAGTCTTCAAAGCCGAAGACACCAAGCTCGGCAGATGTGTTGCAATCAAGTTCCTTCCTCAACATGTCGGTGCGGATGAAGAAAAGAAGACGCGCTTTATCCAAGAGGCAAGGGCTGCCTCAGTAATCGATCATCCGAACATTGGTGCAATTTACGAGATCAATGAAACAGCGGATGGCTCGATGTACATTGTTATGGCATGTTATGATGTGGATTCGCTTAAGGATAAGATATCAAAAGGACTTCTAGAGATAAATCAAGCAATCGATTTTTCATTACAGATTGCTCAGGGAATGGCAAAGGCACACGAGCGTGGAATAATTCACCGCGACCTTAAACCGGGAAATGTTTTAATAACCAATGATGGTATTGCCAAGATTATAGATTTTGGGCTTGCGAAACTTTCGGGAGGTACTCATCTTACTAAAAGCGGTACAACACTTGGGACAGTTGCTTACATGTCGCCCGAGCAAGCGCGTGGCGAAAATGTTGATGCACGGTCAGATATCTGGTCGTTGGGCATAATGCTTTTTGAGATGCTAACAGGGAAGCTTCCATTTCGCGGTGAGTTCGATGCTGCGATGATGTACTCGATAACAAACGAAAACCCATTACCAGTTGAAACATTTAGAACTGCTCTCCCCTTCGATCTTAAACTGATTATCGCACGTGCATTACAAAAAGATCCCAAGGATCGATACCAGCGGATGGATGAGATTGTTACCGATCTCAAAGCGTTACACTTAAAAACTCAAACTGGTAAGGTTGTAAGTGACATTTCTGAATCTGATTGGAAAACTGCGACCAAAACAATAAGATACATAGCACAGAGGCATAAATTATCTTTCATCTGGATACCGGCTGCAATTCTTTTAATCGCTTTTGCTGGCTTTATAATCAAGACGTTTCTGATAAAATCACCTTCAACCACACTTAGTAAATCTATAGCCGTTCTACCATTTATCAATATCGGAGAATCAGAGCAAGCATATTTTGCTGATGGTTTTGCAGATGAGATAACAAGTGAACTCAACGAACTCCCACAGGTACAAGTCATATCACGGCAAAGTTCATCTTTCTTCAAGGATACAAAACTGAAGGATAGCACAATCACCAACCAGCTCGGTGTCCGTTATCTACTCAAAGGTGAAATACTAGCACTCGTTGGAAGAATAAAAATCAAATTATCTCTTTTCGATAGTCATTCAGATGAAGAATTTTGGAAACAAAATTATGATATTGCACGGGGCGAAATATTAAAAGCAAAAAAAGAGATCATAAAAGAAGTCGCAAGTCAGCTTGGTATTGACCAGGATTTGATAAAACCTCCACGCTATGAAACTTCACCAGAGGTATACAATTCATTTCTTCAAGGATTGTACTATCGTGATAAGCAGACCAAAGAAGCAAGTGTGCTTGCCATTACTTTTTTTACTGAAGCGATAAAAAATGATTCAAATTTTATTCCTGCATTTGTGGCGCTTGCAAATACCAAAGTCGAACATTACCGTCAGGGCTGGGAGACGTCTGAGCAATATTTAACAGATGCAAAAAAATATTGTCAGAAAGTATTACTAGCCGATTCGAACTCCTCACAAGCTTATGCAGAATTAGGAATTATAGCCGACATTAAAGGAAATCCAAAAGAAGCACTCGATCTTCTCCTCAAATCTTATAATAAGGAAAAAAGTAATTCCGTTGCTCTTACATCAATCGCTTATATTTATCTTTTTGAATTTGGCGAGCCTGCAAAGGGTGTGATGTATTTAAAGCAACTTCAGGAAATAAATCCATTCGACTGGCTCACTTCAATGAATTTAGGAATAGCATATGCGCAGATTAAAAATTATCCTGAAGCAATCCGTGCATTTCATCGAGCTTACCAATTAAATCCTCAACATGAATGGACATTTTATTCACTCGGCTACACTTATGAGCGCCTCGGTCAGTTCGATAGTGCCATTTATTACTATCAATCTGCTATACAAATAAATCCAATGAATCCAAAACCGTACGATGCACTTGTATCAGTTCTACTTGTAAATAATAAATACACCAAAGCAGAATCGATAATGACGGTTGGGATGAGGTATCTACAGGACGATATTAACTTGTTTTACGACTTGGGTGTTACGTACCTTCTTGGAAATAAACAATCCAATGCGCGCAAAATTTTTAGTGATGGCTTAAATCTTGTTGAAGGAAAAATCAAAATAAATCCGGGTAATGGTGGCCAATATGCATTTGCAGGATTATTTAATGCACGGCTCGGGAACAAGAATGCCGCAATGAAAGCAATGGAGAAAGCAGTTCAGCTTGATTCAACGAACGAAGAGGTAGTAATGAGAGTTGCACGAGTATATGCAATCTTAGGAGTAAAAGATAGAATGTTGGAATGGTTCAAACGTGTTAGAGCAATGACTACAGAATACGATGCTTCCTACTTAAGAACTGCAATGGATTTTGAAAAATATAGGAATGATCCCGATTTGCTTTCAATCGCACGACAGTAACTATTTTTTAAACCAAATTTCACTTACTAAACTCCCCAACACTTACACCCGTTCTCATCTAATTTTAGATAAACTTATGACTGTCCACTGCATGCACTATTATACCCATTCATATCTTCTTTGGATAAAGGAACGCTGTCGTAATTACCAATATCGCAGCGATTAGATCAGCACCAATACAGATGAAAAGGAGGATCGGCACGAGTTGCATTGGGGGACCGTGCCCCATAAAGGCGTCACGTGCATCGGTAAGTGCCAATGCTAACAGAAGAGTTACAAATGCCAGAATGCCGAGAAGGACAGTCGACAGACGACTACGGACCTTGGTCCTAATGGCGATGACAATGAGACTCGCTGAGACGATGATGCTGATGACAACGTTCACCCAAAAACCAGTAGCAGCTGACTCCGGCGTAGCGAACAGGGAAGTATCGGCTTTCACTGGTGGTATCACACCAACTACTTCCACAAGTGCAACTATAACGAGCAGTGCGGCACCTATCAAGAGAGAATTTCTGCAAAACTTTACGCTTACTGTCATGTTTATCTCCAAATGTTTCTAACCATTAATTATTATTTAACTCATGTTACGCACATCATTTTCCCACGCTCTTTGTCTGAATTTGAATAGCCCCGAACTTTAGTTCGGGGTAACAATAAACCAAGAATAAAGTGGGTTTTAACCCTATAACAATGGGGCTGAAGCCCAATTTGGTTTTTTGAGTTTTTTAGCCCCACGATAAATCGTGGGGCTATTAATGTGTATCTTGGTACCTTTGCGTAACAAAGTTATTTAAGTACAACACTATTTCATTTTTTATTATCGGTATAACATCCTGCTATACGTGAAAACTATTTCCTCGTTAGCTTCACACGTGCGAAAGGTTGAAGCTTTACATTCCCCGAAGAGTATCACTGCTTTATTAATATGTTAGGTGCAGGCATATGTCTGTTCTTGAGATAAAAGTCACTTCTTCCTAATCTGTTTCATAGCTGTCTTAATCATTCGCCCGAACTGTCTGTCCTTCTTGCGTCTCTCGACGTAGGACATTTGATGAAACTTGGACTCCTTCATTAATTTCATGTAGTGCTCATACCTCTCCTCACTTAGGTTTCCGCTTTGAACTGCCATCAAGATCGCGCAACCGACTTCCACTGAGTGAGTGCAATCGTTGAACCGACAATCCTGAGAGAGTTCGTGAATATCAGAGAAGCTATCATCTATACTCGTACCGACAGCAATCATGCCCAGTTCTCTCATTCCTGGCGTATCGACAAGAAGTGCTCCATTGTCAAGAACTACCAGTTGCCGACGCGCTGTGGTGTGCCTTCCTCTGCTGTCCTTATCACGCACAGGATTAGTCTCAAATACTTCACTACCCAAAAGATGATTTAGGAGTGTAGTTTTGCCTACACCTGATGAGCCAAGCAAGCAATACGTTTTTCCCCTTTCCAACACCTGTTGCACTGTTTCCAAACCGATAGCAGTCTTGTTGCTAAATGCGATGACTCTTGCATCGATGCGAGCTTGCCTGATTTCTGAAATTCTTTTCTCTAAGTCCTTAGTACTTATAAGATCACTTTTACTGAGGAGGATTATCGGCTCTACATGACCTTCTTGCGCCATGATAAGGTATCGTTCCATTCGACGAAGATTGAAATTGAAATCGCACGACTGGATAATGAAAGCGATATCGATATTCGACGCGATCATCTGGTAGTCGACTGTATTGCCGGCGGATTTCCTGCGCAAAAAGGTTTTCCTTGGAAACAGATCATGAATTATTGCAAGTGTACCATCGTTGTAGTATTGAACGAACACCCAATCACCCACACAAGGTATATCTTGACTTGAGTCGGTAAAGAAGAGAAGCTTGCCTGTTGGCTCGGCTTGAATTTCATTCTCCTCATTCCTAACAAGGTATCGCTCCCGGTCAACTCTGGTTATCCGTGCGACACCGCAATCCGCTCTCTGCGATTCCTCTCGCTTCTTTTGAAACCAACTATCAAATCCGAGGTCTACTAATTCCATCTGCTAATGCCAGTATAAAATATTGCAGTAATATACAAAAAACTATTTCCTCGTCAGTTTCACCCGTGCGAAGGGTTGAAGTTTTCCCTTCTCTTCGTTATCCATCAGCCATTGCCAGATATCGGTACCTTTGGTGTACGCGAATGTTGTGTGGAAGATGCTGCCGTCGCTACCTTTGAATACGAATGGCAGCTTATCACCACTACGTTTTGCATGACCGATTGCCTGACCTGTGAGACCACCGCCGCCTGTTACGTCGAGCCAAAGACAAGCGTACCTGCTCGACGGTTGGTCCCAGCCGATGTAAACGATCGCTTCATACTCCGCCTCACCGTTAGCGTTCGTTTCGCGAGAAATTTCGTGAAGCTGCAGGTACTGATGACCCAGCACCCATTCTGTGATAACATCGTGTGTTGTCTCTTTTCCGGCTATGTCACCCTGAAGAACCCACTTTCCTATCATATGTTCGAGCAAGGAATCCTGAAATGTCGTTTGCTGTGCCGATATGGGTAACGAAACCAGTATAACTAATAAGCTGATTTTAATTACTGTGTTCATTAGAATAATGTCCTTTTTTTGTAAGCTTGATAATTAAGAAATCTTTTTTCTAACTCGATCTCTTCTAAGTATCGCCAAAATAAAATATTTGCAATAAATAAAAACGAAAGTATAAATGAAAATATCGATCCCATATAAATAGGAAATCCAATCGACCAAAGTAT
>CAYGZC010000292.1:0-9538 GCA_964354225.1 uncultured Chlorobiaceae bacterium
TGGGATATTGCGAAGGTTGTGCTTGAGCCGGTCGGTGGATTGCTCACCGCGATAGCAGTTGCACTCCTCGGATTTTATGGATCGCGGGTTATCGAGCAGCAGCAGCGGTTCGATTCGAATTTCCGACTTTATTCCGAGTTGATGAGCAGGCGTGAGGAATCGGAAAGCGCCTTGAGGAAGGATATGTTCAAATCGATCATCGATTCATTTTTAAAACCCGGTATGGAAAATTCCCCTCTCGATGGACAGCTGCTCAACCTTGAGCTTTTAGCATACAACTTCCATGAATCGCTCAATCTCAAACCGCTCTTTACTCACATCGAGAAATCAATCCAGTCAATGAAAAATCCTGCAGAGAAAACGGAACAGTTTAACCGACTTGAAAGGGTTGCACGCGAAGTTACACGAAAACAAATGCTTATTTTAGAAGAAGCCGGGAAAAAGTTCGAGAGACAGATCGATCTTGACAGTTTAAAGAATAACCCCGGCGGCATTATGCTCGACGAAGACAGCATGACTGTAAATAATATTAAACGTCTCTTCAGGATCATTGCACTTGAGGCAGACCAGAAAACAAAGAATATCAAAGTGCGGCTCGAGGTTAGAACGCTCAACGATTCGCTAAATCCTGATGATGAACCGAATGTAATAGAGTTTTGGGTCGGTTTCTTTGACTTCCCAATGATCGATAACACCCGTCTCTCTCACGACCAGCGATGTGCAATTGTATTGACAAATTTTGATGAACAAAGTGCCGATATCAGCGTTCTCGATTTCCCCGGCTCACATGCAAGTTTGAGAGAAAAACCATATTTCGATGACATTATCGGTAATCTCAGGAAGGGAAACCAACACGCGGAATAATCTAATCTTCGTACCCACCCTAAAGAAGGCGGGTAAGAAAATCTGGTGAAAAAATTTTGATATTTGACACTGTCTTCCATTCTTGTTACATAGGCATAGATATTAAATGGAAAGGTTGTTATATTTTTTGAATTCCAACTATTGAATTATTACAGGAGTCGATATGAAGAAACCACTTATCGGAATCGTCATGGGAAGTAAATCAGATCTGCAAGTTATGTCGGAAGCGGCGGATATGTTAGAGTCATTTGGAATACCTTTCGAGATAACAATTGCATCTGCACATCGTACGCCGGAGCGTACTACGAAGTATGCAACGACGGCATCGAAGCGAGGTTTGAAAGTCATCATAGCAGGTGCAGGCGGTGCGGCTCATCTTCCCGGTGTTATTGCATCTATGACGACACTACCGGTAATTGGCGTCCCTATCAAATCAACCAACTCAATTGACGGCTGGGATTCAATACTTTCGATCCTTCAAATGCCGGGTGGAATACCGGTTGCCACAGTCGGACTCAACGGTGCCCAGAATGCAGCGATACTCGCCGCACAAATTCTTGCAACATCCGATGAAAAAGTGGCTGAGAGATTGAAGAAGTTTAAGAAAGAACTCAAGCGGAGAGTCGAAAAAGCCGCTCATGAATTAGAGAAAATAGATTATAAAAAATTTTTACAGAATATTTCGAAATAGGTAAAATGATTTCACAAATCAGATTCGTCAGTGTGCCGGTCAGAGATTACGACCGTGCTTTAAAATTCTACATGGATAAGCTGGGATTCAAACTGGTGATGGATCAATCCTTCAAGGACGGCTCGCGTTGGATTGAGCTTCAAATAAAAGATTCACAGACAAAATTCGTTTTATTTACACAACCGGGTCAAGAGAATCGGGTCGGGACTTTTATGTATCTCGCTTTTGTGTGCGACGATTTACAAAAGACATTTGAAGAACTGAAAGCCCGCGGTGTTGAGTTTAAAGTGCCGCCAACTAAAGCGCCGTGGGGCACATATGCTCAACTGATTGATTCCGAAGATAATATTTTCATACTTTCATCAAGCTAAATCACAAAATTTTATGCCTATTATTCTCCCTTTTTTACTTTTGTGCCGGAGGCATCCCTTCGGGACATTTTGACTTTTGAATTGAGTGTATGTCCATAGCATCCATTAATCCCGCAACCGGTGAGATGATTAAAACATTCGAGCCGCTTTCCGACATTGAGATAGAAAAGAAAATTGAGGTTGCAAAAATTATTTTTTATTCCTACCGGAAGACATCATTTGCCGAGCGGGCTACAATGATGGAGAAAGCAGCCAACATCCTCGAGCAAGAGAAAACATATTTCGGCCGAATCATGACAACAGAAATGGGAAAACCATTATGGGCTGCTGCTGAAGAAGCTACAAAATGTGCGTGGGTGTGCCGATATTATGCAGAAAATGCTGAACGGTTTCTCGCTGATGAAACCATCCAAACGAATGCAAATAAAAGTTTCATTCGTTATCAGCCGCTCGGTCCGATACTTGCAGTTATGCCGTGGAATTTTCCTTTCTGGCAAGTCTTCCGATTTGCCGCCCCAGCATTGATGGCAGGAAACGTTGGATTCCTCAAGCACGCATCGAACGTTCCGCAGTGTGCACTTGCTATCGAAGATATTTTCCACCGTGCCGGTTTTGCCGAAGGTACATTCCAAACTCTGCTCATCGGCTCCGATAAAGTTCAGCACATCCTTGAAGATTCCCGAATCAAAGCAGTAACGTTGACCGGAAGTGAACCTGCTGGAAGTATGGTGGCAAGCATAGCCGGCAAGGCGACCAAGAAAACTGTTCTTGAACTTGGTGGAAGTGACCCGTTTATCGTTATGCCAAGTGCGAATATAGAAGAAGTTGCAAAGATTGCTGTGAAAGCGCGGACGATCAATAACGGACAATCATGTATAGCTGCAAAAAGATTTATCGTACACGAAAAGATTTTCAAAGTTTTTTCTGAAAAGTTTATCGAAGGTATGCAGAAACTCAAAGTTGCCGATCCAATGCTTGATGATTGCGATGTTGGTCCACTCGCTACCCCAGCGATCCTTGAGGAGCTTGACTATCAGGTTCAGACGTCCGTGAACGTGGGTGCACGCATCCTCACCGGCGGGAAAAGAATCGATAAACCGGGTAACTATTATCTGCCTACGGTTTTAACGGATATCCCAAAGGAGGCATCTGCATATTCTCAAGAACTCTTCGGTCCAGTTGCATCTTTGTTCTCTGTTGGTGACATTAATGAAGCTGTTCAACTCGCAAATGATACACCTTTTGGCTTAGGTGCGTCTGCATGGACCAATGATGAAAAAGAAAAGCTGCAATTTATAGATGAGATTGAATCTGGCGCGGTTTTCATTAACGGTATGGTTGCATCCGATCCTCGACTCCCATTTGGAGGTATCAAGAATTCCGGTTATGGGCGCGAACTCGGTGTTTTTGGAATACGAGAATTTGTTAATATCAAAACAGTTTGGATTAAATAACATTATTACGAGGATCTTATGAAAAAATGTTTTATACTTTTGGTTCTATTGTTTCCTTTGTTTCTCCAAGCACAAATCCGCGATTCACTTACTCTGGAGCAGCAATCCTATCTTGCTAAAGCAAACCGACATGAAAAAGGTGGCTGGATTTATCTCCACATTGAAGGAGCCCCGACAGAACGAGGTTTCCAATATGGGTATTTACTCGGAAAAGAAATTAATGAAGCGATTCGAGTTTTAAATGTTATCTGGAATTATAACACTGCTATGCAATGGTCGTGGTTCGTTCAGAAAGCCGGCGAGATTCTGACAGTTAAAGTTGATTCGGAAAATCTTGCAGAAATCGATGGAATGGTTGATGGAATGAAAGCGGCAGGTTTTGTCACGACACGTGATGAGATTGTTGCGCTAAATGGCTACATGGAACTGATGTGGTATTGGTGGCCCACAGTTAAAGATTCATTCAAAACAAATTCACCAGAGCCGAAAAAACAATCATGCAGTTCGTTCATTGCAACGGGAAGTATGACTGCAGATGGCGAGATAGTATTAGGACATAACTCGATGGTTGGATATCAGGATCCGTTTTGCAATATCATTTTAGATATTCTACCGGAGAAAGGTCACCGCATTTTAATGCAAGCGTTTACCGGTTTCATCCACAGCGGTACTGATTTCTTTGTAACAGATGCGGGACTTGTTGGCTCGGAAACAACGATCGGCGGTTTTTTCCCGTTCGATCCGAAAGGTGTTCCTGAATTTGCGCGAATGCGACACGCTACCCAGTATGCATCTTCAATTGATGAGTGGTGCGAGATCATGAAGAAAGATAACAATGGTGGCTATGCTAATGCATGGCTATTGGGTGACATCAATACAAATGAAATTGCTCGGCTCGAACTCGGATTGAAACAGATTGGATTCGAGAAGAAAAAAGATGGATACTTTGTCGGCTCTAATGTCGCTGAAGATTTGAAACTCTTGCGCTTCGAGACCAAGAGTGAAGAAACCAACATCAAGTATTCTTCCATTGCGCGGCGTGTAAGATGGAAACAATTGATGAAAGAAAATACGGGTAAGATCAATCTTGAACTTGCAAAAGCGTTTGAAGCAGATCATTATGATACATACTTGAAAATGAACAATCCCAGCGGACGTACTTTGTGCGGACACGACGAGCTTGATCCGAGATACTCAAGTGGCGGCGAGCCATATAGCCCCGGTGGATCGCTCGATGGGAAAGTACTTGATTCAAAAATGGCAAAGCAGATGTCGTTCCTTGCACGATGGGGAAGCTCTTGTGGTATGGCATTCGATGCAAAGAAATATTTAGAAGCACATCCGCAGTTCGACTGGATGACAGGCATTCTCAAAGATCGTCCCCCTCAGCCGTGGGTAGAGTTTCGTGCGGGAGAGAAATAGATTGAATCTCAATCCTCCTACGGTAAGGATGTTCTGCATCGTAGTTAACCTTACTATTCTAGTAATTCTATCTCCTGTTGTATCTTTTACTCAAAATACAATTCCTACTTTTATCCAATCTGATATCAACGAAAATGTGAAAAATGTTGAAGAAAATATTAGCAAAGCGATTGGGAAAAGGTCACCCAATTTAAAGTTCATAAACCTCGAAACAAAAACAACCCAATCTCTTGCGGACTACCTCGGTAAAACTGTACTTCGCAAATTCTGGGGCAGAGGATGTAAATCCTGTGAGGTGGAGATGCATGATGTTAATCAACTTCAGAAAGATTACTCCGATAGAGGGCTGGTTGTTATTTATGTCTGTAATTTACCTGTCGAAGATGCAGCCAGGTTTTTTGAGGCAAGGAAGATGGATGGAAATACGATAGAGGGAATTAAAGCAACTGTTGATGAAGATTCTTTAATTCCACCATATCAATGTCTCGTTTCACCAATGTCGATTATAATAGATCCTCAAGGATATATCAGGAATGGCTGGTTAAAACAAGCAAGTTACCAGAAATTTGAAGAGTGTGTTTTGCCTTTTTTAGCCAAAGAACAAAAAAATTGGACGCTTGGTATTATTCTTGCAGTCGCCGGGTTCATTATTTTGATTGTTGTTTTTTTGAAAAAAATGTTTTAGCTGTAATTGTTTTGTCCGGCAAATATCAAGTTACAACTTTCAATGAGCGCGTGAGAAGTCATGGAAAGTTCGATGCTTGTAGATTTACTTGAAGTTATTCAAGTGAATTGAAGATCGAGTATCTTCCAATCATAATCAAAAATGACGGCGATGTGAGTTTAAATCTTTTAGCAACTCTCATAATAAATCCATATCTTTCCTAAGAATTTTACTTGAATCCAAAATCTTTTGAGGATACTAACATGAAACCAATATCAATCATCTCTGCTTTTTCATTATGTGTTTTTATCATTGTTATCCTTCTTGGCAATATTGCATTCTCACAAGTTCCTACGGATCGGAATACACTTTTGAATGGTGAAGAAGGCACTCAAGCAAAAGTTGCTGAGCTTCATGTGTATCCTTCTCCTAAAAAAGTGCTTGATCTTGCGGGTGCACTTAATCTTAAGGACGACCAGAGGCGTATCATTAAACAAATAACTGAGGAAACAATTGCCAGAGCGAAAGAATTGGGAAAGCAAATTATAAAAATCGAGGAAGAACTTAACGATGCTTTACAAGCCGGATTCGTCAATGAAAAGTCTGTAGCAGATGATGCCCAACAAATTGGAAGACTGCGCGGGCGGCTGCGCGGCGTGTTTCTAGCGGCTCACCTTAAAGCGAAAAAAGTCTTAAATGCCAATCAGCTTGAGATTTATAAAAAATTGAGCATAATAGAAACGCATAAATAGAATCGATGTGCAATGCTTGCTCGCCTCCGGTGGATGGGATATACAAAGCGAGTGGTTAACCTGAATTTAAAATGGGAACAAAAAAGATTAAAAAAAATATCTCCCCTGAATCATCACCGAACCCGAAAAACGATAAGCGTATAAACACGATTGTAATTCGAGGTGCGCGTGTTCATAATCTTAAAAATATTTCGCTTGAACTTCCGAGAAATAAGCTGATTGTTTTTACCGGTGTCAGCGGCTCAGGGAAATCCAGTCTTGCTTTCGATACGATTTATGCGGAAGGTCAGCGGCGGTTTGTAGAGTCGCTGTCATCGTATGCACGACAATTTCTTGAGCGGATGGACAAACCAGACGTTGATTTCATTCAAGGGATAAGCCCGGCAATTGCAATCGAGCAGAAAACGACCGGACGAAATCCTCGCTCGACTGTAGGTACGACAACAGAAATTTACGATTATCTTCGTTTACTTTTTGCACGGATCGGGAAAACCTGTTGCCCTAAGTGCGGGAAGTTGGTTCAAAAAGATTCGGTCGGAAGTGTCTTAGAAAATCTTAGAGCAACGAGCAACGAGCAAGTAGAGAATAAGTTATATGTTCTCTTTCCGATGCATCATCATAAAGATGCAACATTAAAACAGGAAATCGAAAATCTCAAGCGTCAAGGTTTCTTCCGGTTTCTCTGTAAAGATGAAATCATCGACCTTAACGAAAAGCCGCTTCCATCAAAAGTTAAGTTCCAAGATATTCTTGTTCTCGTTGATCGTTTAATATTCAGGAAGGATGGAGAGAATACACGACTTGTCGATTCCATCGAAACTGCTTTCCTTAACGGTGATGGATATGCAATAATAAAATTTTTAGATAATGGAAAAGAGCACAGGTTCAACCAGCACTTCGAGTGTTCAGAGTGCGGTATTCGATTTGAAGAACCTGACCCTCGACTCTTCTCATTCAATAATCCGTACGGTGCTTGTCCCAAATGTCAAGGTTTTGGTCGGTCGATAGGAATTGATATGGATCTCGTCGCCCCAAATAAAGATTTATCAATTCGAGATGGCGCGATTCAACCATGGACCACACCGAAGTGGCACGATTACCTCCGAAGTCTCCTGCGTGTTGCGTACGATGCAAAGATTCGTATCGATGTACCATTCAGAGAATTAACAAAGCGCGAACTCGATATCATAATGAACGGCTATGATGATTATGAAGGCATCAGTGATTTCTTCAAATACGTCGAAAAGAAATCTTACAAGATTTACTACCGCGTACTGCTGAGTCGTTATCGTGGCTATACAACATGCGATACATGCGGCGGTGGGCGTTTGAGACCTGAGGCATTGAATATCAAGATCGACAGCAAGACCATACACGATGTGGTTAGTATGACGATCAATGAGAGTAATGAATTTTTCCGGAATCTTCGACTCTCCCCATTTGACCTCGAGGTCGGGAGAAGAATTTTAGATGAACTGAAAAAGCGAATCGGCTATCTTGTCAATGTCGGTATTGGATATCTTACGCTTGATCGATTATCGAACACACTTTCTGGAGGCGAATCGCAGCGCATCAACCTTGCAACGGCGCTTGGCTCATCACTTGTCGGCTCACTGTACGTTTTGGATGAGCCGAGCATCGGTTTGCATCCTCGCGATAACAAAAAACTGATTAACATTCTCAAGTCGCTGCGGGATGTCGGGAACACTGTAATTGTAGTTGAGCACGATGCCGACATGATGAAAGCTGCCGATGTTGTTTTGGATATGGGTCCACATGCTGGCGAGTTCGGCGGTGAGATAATCTTTCAGGGTGACTTCAAGAATATACAGAAGGACAAGAATTCCATCACGGGAAAATATCTCTCAGGAGAAAAAACAATTGCTGTTCCTTCGAGCAGACGAAAAGTATCAAAGAAGAAAATCATCATCCGGGGTGCGGCAGAACATAATTTACGATCAATTGATGTTACTATTCCATTGAATATGTTTGTTGCATTGACAGGTGTAAGCGGTTCGGGAAAGAGTACGCTCGTTCATGAAATCCTCTACTCCGGTTTGAAAAGATTGAAGGGAATATTTTCCGAAAAAGTAGGCGCCCATAAAGCGATCGAAGGCGCTGATTTGATTGATGATGTCGAGTTAGTAGATCAATCACCGATAGGGAAAACACCGCGCTCGAATCCAACAACATACATCAAAGCGTTCGATCTGATACGTGATCTATTTGCAGGAACGCAGGCGGCGAAGATTCATGGATATACTCCCGGATATTTTTCTTTCAATGTCCCCGGCGGCAGATGTGAAACGTGCGAGGGAAGCGGTATACAAACAATCGAGATGCAGTTCCTTGCCGATCTTGAACTAACGTGCGAGGTGTGCAAAGGAAAGCGTTTCAAGAAGGAGGTCTTGGACGTTCGCTATCATGAGAAGAATATTGATGACGTTCTGAACATGACGGTGACAGAGGCAATTCAATTCTTCGGTTCACATGTGAACGGGAAGCGTACTGCAAAACGTTTACAGGTTTTAGATGATGTGGGGCTGGGGTACATTCGTCTTGGACAATCTGCGACGACGCTCTCAGGCGGTGAAGCGCAGCGTGTTAAGCTTGCATCACATCTTGTCAGTCAGGAAGAAGGGAAACATACGCTCTTTATTTTTGATGAGCCGACAACTGGACTTCACTTCGATGATATTGCCAAACTGTTGAAGTGTTTCGATGCGTTGATTGAGAAAGATAATTCCATTCTTATCATCGAGCATAACATGGACATTATAAAATGCGCAGATTGGATTATCGACCTCGGTCCTGAAGCGGGAGACGAGGGAGGCAGAGTGGTTACAGTAGGTACACCAGAGGAAGTTGCGGGGTGTAATCAATCTTACACGGGAAAATTTTTAAAGAAGTATTTAAGCCAGTGATGAGCAAAGAGCAGAGAGCATTGAGGGAAAAACGATTTTACATAAACCATTTTGAATTAAGCATTTTGCTTATTACTTTATACAACAGATTTTGAATTAACTGGATTTAACACAAAATCAACAATTAACCAATAACCATTTAACCATTAACCAAATATAGCGTAGCCCGCCAAACAGACGGCGGGTAAACTTCGACTGCTGTTGATTGGTATACCGAAAAATGAAAAAGATTATTTTCAAGGAACTAATAACTAAAAGAGACTTCTGAAAAATTAGTATAAATATTTTTTAAAAACAAGCACCAAACCTTATTCGATGTATTATATTAAGAATACTACAGACGAAAGGTGGAAACAAAATGCGAAGCAACAAAATACATAATGTCGATTTATTTAC
>CAYGZC010000293.1:0-1845 GCA_964354225.1 uncultured Chlorobiaceae bacterium
TACAATCAACGAAGACCTCACAGTGCTTTGGGTTACCGACCACCGGCACCTGAAACAATACTACCTGTTCAGATGAACCAATTGGATCTGAACAAGGAATTAACTATTATTCCAATTGGTACATAAATTGGGGGCAGGTCAGTTTTCATGTTACTAATTTAATACTTCACTTGGGCAACACAACTCTGGTGTTTGTCTTGATCTTTATTTTTAGTCGCAATCTCACCACAGCATTCATTACTGCGATTCTTTTTGGTATTCATCCGATGCACGTTGAACCTGTTGCATGGATTTCGGCTCGAAAAGAAGTGTTATATTCCATCTTCTTTTTAAGCGCTATCGTAAGCTACGTTAAGTATGTCCATAAAAGCACTGAGTTGAAGTATTATTATTTTTCCTTTGTGCTGTTTTGCTTTTCTATTTTATCAAAAGCTTCAGCTGCATCATTACCTCTTGTCTTGCTGCTTATCGATTATTTTTTAAATAGAAAATTTTCAAAAAAGGTTCTTTCAGAGAAAACTCCCTTTTTCATTATAGCAATTGTATTCGGGATATTATCTGTTTTCGCACAGCAAGCATCAAAGTCCATACAGGTGGGCAGTACATTTAATTTCATTGATAGAATAATCTTCGCATGTTATGGACTGGTAAATTATTTTATCAAGCTGGCGATTCCCACAAATCTATCAGCGCTGTATCTCTACCCAGAAAAAATCGATGGATATCTGCCAAATTATTTTCTGCTGTATCCTATAGTAGTAATACTTATAATTGCACTGATGCGCATGTCGCTGAAGCATTCAAAAAAAACTCTTTTCGGTGCATTGTTCTTTCTTATCACAATCTTTATGGTTCTCCAGTTCATTCCGGTTGGTCGTGCAATAATGGCTGACCGTTATAGTTACATACCTTCGATTGGTTTATTCTTTATCCTTGCCGAAGGATTTTATAATTTCCGGGAGAAACTCAAAAAGCGGTCTTATTTTTTATTTATACTGTTGTACATTATTATTGGAAGTTATGTTTTTTGGTTATCAATAAGTTCTTGGGAAAGATGTAAAATTTGGAAAGATGGTACAACGCTTTGGTCTGATGTTCTAGAAAATGATTGGAACAATCCGGGACATTACAACCAGAGGGGGCAGGCGTATCTTGCATTGCAAAATTATGCATACGCGCTGCATGATTTCAATAAAGCCATTGAGCTGAAAAATGATTATGCTGATGCTTATATCGGGAGAGGAGTTACGTATGTTGCTTTGAGCAAACATGCCGATGCTCTATCGGATTTTACCAAAGCGGCCATCTTGGATCCATATTCTGCCGCTGCCTTTTATAACAAGGGATATTCTTGTGTGAATCTGGGGCGCTTCGAGGAGGCTGTTGCAGCATATTCCGATGCTATCGAACTGAAAAATGATTACGGTGAAGCTTACGTGAATAGGGGTGTAGCGTATTTCCAGCTTGGTGATAAATCTTCTGCCTGTCACGATCTTCAATATGCCTTAGAAACTCTACAGTTTGAACCAGCTAAACAATTTTACGATGAGATTTGTCGTTGAATCGGCGAATAATATTTTCATTCATTTCCCTTTAAAATTACTGTAATAGCCGAACGAAAGATTATGATTATTGTAGATGTATTTTTGAAAAGTTCTAGATTATCCCGATACCAAACAATGTATAGAGCCAAACTAACCTTAATAGAGACTTCTGAAAAATTAGTATAAATATTTTTTAAAAACAAGCACCAAACCTTATTCGATGTATTATATTAAGAATACTACAGACGAAAGGTGGAAACAAAATGCGAAGCAACAAAATACATAATGTCGATTTATTTAC
>CAYGZC010000294.1:0-14338 GCA_964354225.1 uncultured Chlorobiaceae bacterium
AGCGGAACGAGGGTTTACCCGCGCGTCGTTCCGCAGCGCTCTCATGAGCGAGCGACGCTTTTGTGGTTGTGCATTTGTTTGCGCTATCATTTACTTAAACTCTTTCTTGCGCAACCACTCGCGAGCGAATGGCTGCGGAACATGGCAAACAACGACGCGCGGGGTTTGATAAGGGAAGCTCAATGCTTTTGCTCACTAAGAATGAGAATTAAAGGTTCACAAAAATATTGCATTGTTACCACAGACATTATCTCGCCAAAATCATTTTTCTAACTATCGTTGTTCCATTGGCATTCCCGTTCCGACTTGTCGGAACGAGGTCTCGTGACGCCAACGGAGTTACTGACAATCGGTAATAGTACATACCGCTTGGTAAACCGATCCCATTAAAACTTACAGACTTGAATCCCGCATCCTGTAACTTATCAACAAGTATTTTTACTTCTTGCCCAAGAATGTTGAAGACTTTCAATGTAACCCAACCATCAACAGGTAACGAATAACGGATAACAGTAACAGGGTTGAACGGATTAGGATAGCATTGTTCAAGTGTAAAATGTTTAGGCAGCTCAATTGCGTTACCCATACCGAGCATTATCTGAGTTGCCGGACTCGAAATAGTTATACTTCTACTTGTGCCAAGAGAATATATCTCACTATCAATTTTTATAACAGCGTCTGGCAATTGTTCTTTTATCTCCCAACTAACTGTAATTGGGTATTCGGTTGATGAAATCAATATCGGAAATTCGTTTTCCATTCCGTTATTGCCAACCTCAAGCATACGTCCCGATTTATAACGAACATCAAACATATCTGCCGGCGGCATGGGCGGTAATTCATATCGTCCAAGTTTGATATTTTCCGGTTGATTCCCGAAATAAAGTTCTTGTATTCTTCCTTTGCTGTCGCGGAAAATAAGCTTATTAAAATCCTGCCGAACATCTTGCGGTTTTACTTTCATCATCGAAGACGAATTGAGTATCAAGCTTCCTGCCTGATTTACTTTTACCCAGTATCCTTTTCCTGCTATTATACTGTCGGTTATGCAATAAGAATCTTTGTAATAAAAATAATCTGAAATAACGATATCGGGCGGATCAGAAACAATTGAATTAGCGTCGATTGTATCGAAAATTGAGCCGATCATATTCCATCCTTCAATTACATCGAAGGTATCGGAATGTATCATCTCACCTGAAACACCGATTGTATCTTTGCCTGGAAATTTTCCCCAATAACCGATGCCTGTGTATATCGAATCGCTTGGTATGTATCCGACATCCTTATCATATCTGTATACCGGCGGAATCGCAGTTGGGAACACAATGCTTGACCGATTGTCACTTACCTTGATAGGCAGTGAAACCATATTCCATCCCCCTGCAACATAAATCGGTGGATAAGTCGCATTACCGGAAACTGTGACCTGATCGGGAGAAGTGGAGCCGCTGTGTATAAATACTATATTACCGGTTTTCAATCCCACACTAATAGGATCGAAATAGATGTAAAACTTTTTACTGCCTGAAACTGGAATCGAAGCACTTGTGGGAGAAACAGTAAATTCGTCGTTATCTGAAAAAACTAAGCTAACATTAAGTACTGTAGACCCCGTATTATAAACCGTCACGCTGTCCTTTTTACTCGAGTTGATGACAACATCTCCAAAGTTTTTAGCCGTAGGACTGACAGTGAATGCTCTGAGAGTATCTTGTGTTTTAAGAATCCACCCTTGTGGATCGAGCTGAACAGACGTGGGATGGTGTGATACATCGAATGAAAATGTTTGTGTCGCTAGATCATTGAATAAAACCACAGTCGTATCCCATCCTGTAGAATAAATTTTAAAATCTATCGGCATCGTAAAGAAGGTAGGATTCGTAGTAGCTGTAGTTTGGCTTAAACCGATTGTCACCGTGTAACCTGCAGGCGACGGCTCTGACGTCCAACCGTAAGTATAGCGCGGATATTTTTCTCCATAAATCCATTCGTTGAAAAAATAATCTAGGTCTTGACCGGTTGTTGACTCGAACACCGATTGGAAATCTGCAGTTGTGGCTGTTCCATATTTGTAGTTTGGATCGTTCGCATAATTGTACATAGAATGGAAGAACATCGTGTCGCCGACTACATGCCGCAGCATATGAAGCACCGACGCACCTTTATTATAAACCCGGGCACCGTTGAACATATATCCTACACTTGATGTATCCTGTAGATAAAGAGTGCCTGTTGCAGTTTTTGCACTGTTCATTTTACTGTTCATCGAGCTCCAATAAGTACCCGTCCCGTATTTCTTTTCATAGTAAAGCGCTTCACAATAGGTAGCAAAACCTTCATTAAGCCAGAGATCGGGCCAGGTACCGCATGTTATCATATCGCCAAACCATTGGTGAGCAAGTTCATGAATAACCAGTCCTTCGCCGAAGCCCCCGAGGTATGTCATCGTTTGATGTTCCATACCTCCACCCCAACCGAATTGCGCATGACCATACTTCTCATTAATGAATGGATATAAACCAAACAGGTCGGAAAATATTTGCAATCCATCAACTGCCTTGGGCAATCCAGCCATTGCTGTAGATAGATTTTCCGGCAGAACATAATTTAATACCTCCATCGAGTCGGTTAGAGTATACTTGAACCAGTTAGAGAATTCTGAGAAGTTTGTCAGTGCAACCGCGATGAGATAAGTTGAGATCGGATAAACCGTTTTCCAATAGTGAGTTGCGGTGCCATCTCCGTTATCAGCAATAGATATCAAGCTGCCGTTCGAGCCAACCTTGTAAGATGCATCGCAGGTTACATAGATGTCTGCTGAATCAGCTTTATCGCTTGGATGATCGTTGCAGGGCCACCAGTCTTTTGCGCCATAGGGTTCGCTGAGAGTCCAAACCCATGGCGTTCCGTTATGTGAAGAAAACTCAAAGCTTCCAAATCCGCTGCTACCCGGCACACCTTGATAGAACACTTCTACATTTATTAACTCACCCGTATTGTATAAGCGATCAAGTGTAAGATCGAATGAGGATGGGTGTTGAGTAAAGCTTGTTTTTATACCACCCACTCTGACTGAGTCGATAGTCAATGCGTTCATGAGATCGAGTGTAATCGCGTTTAAATTATTCTGGCGGCAGACGGCATTCATTGCCAGCATCCCTTTTAGATATTGAGGAGAGGTTGTTATCTTTAAATCTAATTTATAATACTTTGCATCTATTGCTTGGGTTGCATTAATTCCCTGCAGTTGATTTTGGAAAATTGTTTTATATCGCTGCATCTCGTGTTGATAAAATTTCCCATCGATATTTGAATTATCCTCCTGTGCATAAGCTAGTGTTATGAATAAAATACTAATGATTGCGAGAATTTTTATAGAATGACGTTTCATTATTAAACTCAGAGGTTATTTGAACGGATTATTAGTTACTAAAATGTAGTAAGGAAACAGATGAAAGTCAAAAAAAAGGATGACGATTGATTTGGAAGACGTTCTTAAGCGTTTTTCAACGCTTCAGCGCCACTGACGATTTCGAGAAGCTCTTTGGTAATAGACGCCTGACGGGCTTTGTTGTAAGAAAGCTGTAGAGAACGAATCAGGTCTGTGGCATTAGTTGTGGCATTATCCATCGCCGACATTCGGGCGCCTTGCTCTGCTGCATACGATTCAAGTAATGCGCGCCATATTTGGAAGTTTAGGTGCTTTGGAATAAGTGCTTCAATGATTGCATGACCCGATGGCTCGTAGATATAATTGATGGGAGACTTCGGATTTCTGATTTCGGATGGTCGGATTGTTAAATCTGTTTGAATCGGGAGAATTTGTTCAATAACAAGACGCTGCTGGATAATAGATTTGAACTCGTTGTATACTATCTCCACCCGATCATACTCACCGGTAAGAAATCCATCGAGGATTTCAGTAATAACATCTTGAGCATGATTGAATTTAAGCTCCTGGAAAATCCCGAGTCGCTTGCCGACAACCCGGTAATTATTTTTTTGAAAAAAATCGAATCCCTTTTTACCGATACATATGAGATTTACTTTAGCAGCAGGTATCAGATCGGCATAATTTGTTTGGATATGATTTACCGCTGCCCTGATGATATTTGAATTGAACGCACCACACAACCCGCGATCAGATGTGACAATAATAATAGCAATGTTAGCGGCCGGCCGACTGACAAACATTGGATGATTTGTAACATCAACTACTCCAGTGAGATGGGAGAATACTTCCTTCATCTTCCTCGCGTAGGGTCGGGCAGAAACAACAGCATCCTGAGCGCGGCGAAGCTTTGCCGCTGCAACCATCTTCATTGCTTTTGTTATCTTTTGTGTGCTCTTTACACCGCTGATGCGGCTGCGGATTTCGCGTAACGTTGCCATCTATCAGGATACTTTGAATGCAGCCAGGAAATCTTTTACAATCCCATGAAGCTTTTTCTGCAAGTCGTCCGAGAGATCTTTTTTCTCAACAATTTCATGTAAAACATCACGGTGTTTTAGTTCCATCATCTCAAGTAAATCGTGCTCAAATTGTTGTACATGCTGTAGAGGAATCTCATCGAGGTATCCATTCGTCCCCGCAAAGATGCTGACCACCTGCTTCTCTACCGGAATGGGAACATACTGACCTTGTTTGAGCAACTCTACCAATCTCGAGCCACGACGTAGCTGTGCTTGTGTAGCTTTATCGAGATCGGAGCCAAATTTTGCAAACGCTTCCAACTCTCGATACTGCGCTAGATCAAGACGCAAGCGACCGGCAACCCGTTTCATCGCTTTGATCTGAGCGTTTCCGCCAACACGAGACACGGAAATACCGACGTTGATAGCCGGACGAACACCGGAGTTAAATAGACCCGGTTCGAGATAAATCTGCCCGTCGGTAATCGAAATAACATTTGTTGGAATATATGCAGAGACGTCACCCGCCTGCGTTTCGATGACCGGCAGAGCAGTCAAACTACCACCGCCAAGCTCTTCGTTTAATTTGGATGCACGCTCAAGAAGACGAGAATGGAGATAAAAGACATCTCCCGGATATGCTTCACGTCCCGGTGGTCGCCGCAGTAACAATGAAACCTGTCGGTATGCCTGTGCATGTTTCGAAAGGTCATCATAAATAACAACTGCGTGTCTGCTGCTGTCGCGGAAAAATTCACCCAATGTTGCACCAGCATAAGGTGCAATAAATTGCAATGGTGATGGATCGCTGGCAGTGGCTAAGATAACTGTTGTATAATCCATCGCACCCTCCTCTTCAAGCTTAGCAACTACTTGAGCTGCGGTGGAACCTTTCTGACCAATAGCTACATAGATACAGTACATCGGCTTCACACCTAAACGTTTCGCTTCTTCTGTGTGTGTGTACTTCTGATTTATGACCGTATCGATAGCAATAGCTGTCTTTCCAGTTTGACGATCACCGATAATCAACTCACGCTGACCGCGACCAATCGGTATCATTGCATCTATTGCGATAATGCCAGTTTGCAGTGGCTCCTTCACTGGCTGGCGCTGGATAACACCAAGCGCTTTTCGCTCGATGGGAAGGAGTTTTTCTGTCTTGATCGGTCCCCTTCCGTCAATCGGCTGACCGAGTGGATTAATAACACGACCAAGCATTCCTTCGCCCACGGGTATCGAGAGCACACGACCTGTTCGTTTTACAATATCGCCTTCCTTAACCAAATTACTTTCGCCGAAAAGAATGCAGCCAACATTATCTTCTTCGAGATTGAGAACAACACCGAAAACACCGTTAGGAAATTCCACCAGCTCACTCATCATTACTTTCGTGAGCCCATAAACACGGGAAATACCATCTCCAACTTGCAAAACGGTACCAACCTCGTAAACATCTACTTCTTTTTCAAAACCGGAGAGCTGTTTTCTCAGTATTTTAGAGATTTCTTCGGGTCTAACTTCAGCCATTAATAATTCCTTTTTATTAAACAGATTCTATAATCTAAATTTATTATGTGTTATTTGGCGCCAGTGGTCGCAATCTTCATCAACCATTCTAATTGGCGTTTCGCCGTTGCATCCCACACAGTATCACCATACTGAGCCTTAAAACCGCCTATCAACGACGGATCGACTTCGTATTTCAAACGAACCTTTTTCTTCGTTACATCCTCTAACCTTTTGATAAGTTGCTGCTCTTGCAAGGTGGTAATTTTCGCCGCAACTTGAACCGGAACGTTGAGAATATTTAACCGCTCATCGCGAAGCTGATAAAATTGTTGGATGATTTCCGGGAAAAGATTTTCTCTTTTCTTAGATGTTACGAATTCAACAAATTGAAGAGCCAGATCGCTGACCCTTCCTTTGAGAAACACGGAGAGAATTTGTTTCTTCTTCTCTTTTTTAATTATCGGATTCTTCAGAAACAAGGCAAATTCTCTTACCTCTTTGATCATCCTCTCGATCAATTCGAAATCCTCACTCACCTGATCGAGATTCTTCATCTCATCAACAATCCCCATGATTGCCAGCGCGTATCGGCGTGAAGCTTTAATGTTAATCATTATGATTAATTCTTAGGGAGTTTCCTGAGAAACGAATCAACGAGTTTGCGCTGTTTATTTTCGTCGAGTGTTTCTTTAAGAATTATTTCAGCAGCCTGAATAGCAAGGTTAGCAACTTCACCCTTCAGCTCGACGAGCATAGCTTCCTTGTTGCGCTGTATCTCCAGGCTTGCTTCTTTAGACATCAAGCGGGATTGCTGTTTTGCTTTCTCAACTATTTCATCTTTCAACTTCTCAGCCAATGCACGATGTTCATTTACAATTTGCTTACCTGCTTCATCAGCGCGATTGAGCTGTTTACGGTTTTCTTCTAATAATTTTTCCGCTTCGTTCTTCGCTTGCTCAGCACGCTGGAGGAAATTCTTCACCAATTCTTCTCGCTTTTGAAGAGCTCCGAGAAGCGGCTTCCATGCAAACTTCTTCAAAATGAAAAGAAGCAAGATGAAGGTAATGATTGTCCAGATGATTAATCCGGGATTTGGATTTAACATAATTTATTTTGACCAGTTATTTGGTTGCCAGAATAATGCAGATCGCCAGTGCGAAGAACGTAGCACCTTCGATGAGCGCAGCAGCGATCAACATTGATGTACGAACCTGTCCGGCAACTTCCGGCTGGCGTCCGCTTGCTTCCATTGCGGCAGCAGCGAGCTTGCCGATTCCAAGTCCGGCGCCAATTACGGTGATTCCGGCTCCGATACCTGCTGCAAGATAACCTAATGCATTTGCTTCCATTCTATTTCTCCTGTAAAAATAATTTAAGGTTGATATTATTCATTAATGTCCGTGTGACTCGCTCCCACTTTCTTCATGAGCGGCTTGCATGCCGAGACCCATGAAGAGCGAAGTGAGCATTGTAAAAATGTATGCTTGTAAAAACGCAACAAATAATTCCAAAAAATTGATGCCAAGAACGAACGCTATTGGCAACGGTGCGATGATGTAAGATTGAAAAACGAAGATCAATCCGATGAGAGATACAATTACGATGTGACCACCTATCATATTAGCGAAAAGACGAATCATCAGCGCGAACGGTTTAGTAAAGAGACCGAGTATTTCAATTGGGATCATTATGGGCCAAAGAATCCAATGCACACCGCCAGTTAGATGTGCCAGATAATGAACCAGTCCCTGAGCCCGAATAGCCGAAACCTGAATCATGATAAATGCAATCAGCGCTAATCCGCCAGTGACACTCACATTTCCTGTAGCAGTTGAACCATAAGGCACCAATCCGGCAAGATTCATGATAAGAATAAAAAAGAACGTCGTCAGCAGGTAAGGCAGATATTTTACACCGCCGGGTCCCATATTGGGAATCGCAACTTCATCGCGAATAAAGAGTATAAAAACTTCAACAAGATTTCCAAAGCCGGTTGGGACTTTGCGTTTCGAATTTTTCCACGCCGCCAATACAGCGAGAATAATCAGGAGAAGTGCAGCAACCCAGAGAAATACCACGTGTTTAGTAATCGAGAGATCGATAGTTGTGTTGCCAAGATGTATTGGTGCAAAATGTGGGAGTTCTATCTTGCCAAAGAATGGAAGTTCCAGCTCATTCGAATCGTAGACGTGATGGAGAAGTCCTGTAAAAAGATTTCCACCATCTTCACCATGCCCTCCTGTTTTGGCAGCGGCGTGAATTGTATCTGAGACCGCTTGATGAATCATAACTGTATCTGTATTTGTAATAAACACCCGAACCTAACTTTGTTGTTTGCTATTTATTTTTTTCTGAATATAAAAAACTTCCAATGTTAAAAAGGCAACATAAAAAATTCCCATCGAACCTATAAGTGCACCAACGTGAAGCTGGAATACTTTGATGAGAAGAACGAGAATAACCGCCATAAGGAAGAGGCGAATTCCCATACCACCGATAACAAATTTGAAGAATGTAGTTGTTGATTTTCCGAGCGAGTATTCGATTGCTGCGTAACCGAGAAGAACATTCACCGTTGTAAGGATAGCACCAACTATTACAGCCTCGAAGATTTTAATCGTTCCAAATTTCAAGAGTGGGTACGTTCCCACACATCCAATGATCATAATGGCAAGGAATATTTGCCTTGGGAATGACCAATCGACTTTCATAATATTTCAACTTTCTTTGGTTTTGTCTTTCTCAACTTTGCCAACGATCTTTATAAAATTATATAACCCTGCACTAAAACCAAAGAACAAACCAACAATCATTAACCACGGTGCGCTATTACACAAGCTATCAAGCCAGCGTCCTATAAAAAACATCAGCACAACTGATGCTGCTAACTGAATGCCCGATCCAAAAAGTGGTCCGGCAGCCCGTATTGCCCGTACATAACTTGAAAAACCCGAATCGTTCTTCTTTTGTTCCGGGTTCTCCATGAACTGGCTACCGATCTTCAGCCCGACGAGCTTCGGGTTTTAGCTCGACAAGATTCGGCATCGGTTTAGCTTCCGACATCATGCACTTGCCATCGAAAAGTGCACCTTCATCAATCACGAGCTTCGCAGCACGGATATCACCGCGCACAATTGCTTTCGTCTCAAAAACTAATTTCTCTTGCGCAACAACCATCCCTTTTATCTTTCCGCCGATAGTGACATTCTTGGCAGAAATGTTTCCATCAACATCGCCTGAACTGCCAACAGAAATATTTTGTGCTGCTGTAACTTCTCCTACTATTCGACCGTCGATCCGAATACTGCCCGGTGTTCGTAACTTTCCTTCAAACACCGTGCCCGCGGCGATCAGATTCAATTCACCCCCTGGTTCGTTTTTTATTGCCATAGGATCTCCTCTAATTGATGCTCAGTAAATAGTTATTTGGATTTTTTACAATTCCGTTTTTCCATACTTCAAAATGGAGATGTGCTCCCCTACTTTTTTCTCCGGTATTACCCAGAAGAGCAACCATCTCACCTCGCTTAACATTATCACCAATATTTTTCACCAGCGATTGATTGTGTTTATAAACTGTCGTATATCCTAACTCGTGCAGAAGAATAATCATGTAGCCATCATCATATGTCCAGCCAGCAAAAACCACGTTACCATCTGCTGCCGCAAAAACCGGATTCCCGAGCTTGCCTGCAAAATCAACACCATAGTGAAATTGTCCGGGATTGAATCCTTCAGTTTCAAAGCCACTGACTGGCATCGTGAGCGGAAGCTTAGAGATAAAATTGACTTCTCGTGCTTGGACAATTTTTACGGGTTCAACCGTCCCTGGTCCAACAGGTTGACCTGCAGCTACCGTGCTCTGCTCTTCAATCGGTTTGGAATTAGTATAATGCGAATCTAACCAAAACTTAGATACAACTGATGTTGTATCTATTCCGCCGGCAATCATCCGAATACTATCTTCTTCCGAGATTATTTCACCTAATATCTTGCGCAGACGAAAATTGTAACTCCGCATTATCGTTACTTCCTTCACAAGCTTTTGCATTTGATACTGAATCTCAACAATCTCCTTTCCATACCGTTTTGCCAATTCGGGGTTGGAGATTGGTAAATATCTACCAACCGGAGTATAGATAATAACGGCCACAATCAATGCCATGATAACTATGAGTAACGATAAAAATATGCTGAAAAATCCCCACTTAGTTACCGAAAGTGTGCGTGTTTTTTCAGATTTTGCATCGGGTACAATAACGAAGGTATAACGATGCGCGCCTTTTCGCTCACGAACATTTTCAGGGGACATTAGTTACCTTTTCAATCTGATACTCAACAAACGGATAAAAATATAACGAAAATTTGAAAGAATGTCAAAGTTTGTTTGCTAACTTAGCGATAGAACAGATATTTAGACCTGATTTTCTCGAATGTTTCAAGTGAGCTTTTATAAATGGAAAAAATATTCTTGTCAACAACTCCCTTTTCAAGTTTTAGTCGCACTTGATCATCACCCATTAGTCGATCAAATAATCCGTCTTTGATTTGTATCTTTTTCGGATAATATTGTTTTATCGTTGCAAGCATCATAACCCCGGTAAGTACGGGCTTGAAATTTTTTCGCTCAGTTATTTTTACATAAATCCCACTGCACTTTTTATCTTTGAACTTAGGATTTAATGCAGTTATCGAATCACCTCTGGGTGTGAATTCGATTGGGAGGAACTTTACACCGGGCAGTTTTAAGTCGTTAAGTTTCGATGAAACGATTTTACTATTAAGTTTGGGGATACCTATATACTCGAATGGTTTTTCCGTTCCGCGTCCTTCTGTAATGTTGGTTGCTTCAAAAATACATGTACCCGGATACACAGCAGCCGTCACGAGTGTTTTCATATTGGGTGATGGTGAAATCCAAGGCAATCCGGTTTCATCGTACCACATAGAGCGTTTCCAACCCTCCATTGGAATGACTGTAATATCTGTTGTAGAAGGATTGACAAATCCTTCACCGATAATCATCTTTGCCAGCTCACCAATCGTCATGCCGTAGCGAACAGGAATTGGATACAAGCCGATAAATGATCTAAGCTCAAGATCAAGCGGTGGACCTTCGATATCGATCCCATTTATTGGATTGGGACGATCGAGCACTATAAACTTTTTCCCATTCTCTCCAGCCGCTATCATGCAATAACCCATCGTGCTTATGTAAGTATAAAATCGCGCACCAACATCCTGCATATCAAAAATAAGTACATCCACATTTTGCAGCATTTCAATGGTTGGCTTTCTTGCCCCACCGTATAGTGAATACTCCGAAAGTCCTGTCTTTTGATCAATCATTTCTTCCACCGCGACACCGGCAGGTATCTTTCCTCGAATACCATGCTCAGGTGAGAACAATACAGTTATTTTGATACCACGATTTAACAAGGTATCGACGAGACGAACACCATTGGGTAAAACCGAAGTATGGTTGCAGATGACCCCGATTCGTTTATCTTTGAGCAAGTCAAGATGTTTTTCTAATAAAATCTCTGCACCGATACGAACACGCTGAGAAAACGCTGAAGAACAAAGCACGAAGATCAACACATTAACAATTATGAGTTGTGAGTTATGAATTATAAGTTGTAAATATCGATATTTTTTGTTTCGGATTGTTTTGTTCATTCGCTTTATTTCATTAATTGCGGTTTGAGGATCGCCCATGCAGCTAATGTCATTCCATCCCAAATGATGCCATTTCTAACCTTTTCATCAAATTCTTTTGGTTCGAGAATAATTCTCTCAAATTCCTCTGTCTCATCTGGTTTAGCATCAACAGGAGAAAGTCCTCGAGCAATGAAGACTTTACACATTTCATCAGTGACACCATTATATGGATTGAATTCAGCAACACACTTCAACTCCTGCGCTTCATATCCTGATTCTTCTGCAAGCTCAAGGTGAGCCGTTTCTTCGTGCGTCGAACCATCTTTCACGCTACCGCAGGGAAACTCGATGCTCTCCCGACCGACTAAATAACGATATTGGCTGACAAGTATCATTCTTCCATCATTGAGTATCGGAATCACCATACTTGAACCATTCACATGTACAAAATGATATTCACCTTGCTCACCTGTGGGAAGTTGCACTTCATCCTTCCGGTATGTCCACCAGGGATTTTTTATTTCAAAAGATTGTTTAAGTTTTTTCCAGGGTTTAAGCGCCATACATTCAACATTAAATAGACTATATCTTAGAGAAATATTCCACTTAGCTTAGTTTAGAAATTCGGTCCGTGTTCTCCTTTCTTATAGAAGCGTTTTACAATCGCAACTGCGTCTTTGGGATCATCCGTTATTGAAAATAAATCTAAATCTGATTTAGATATCATCCCTTCATTAAGTGCTACGGCTTTGAACCAGGAGAAAAGTCCATTCCAGTATTCTGAACCCATCATCACTACCGGGAAGGGATGTATCTTCTTCGTCTGGATTAGCGTGATAGCTTCGAAGAACTCATCAAGTGTACCGAAGCCGCCCGGCATGACGATAAAACCTTGAGCGTACTTCACAAACATTACTTTCCTGATATAAAAATGTTTGAATGTGATGAGCTTGTCTGGATCAATATACGGGTTGGGTCTTTGTTCGTGCGGTAAATCGATATTGATACCGACAGAGATACCTGCTGCCTCGCGTGCCCCGCGATTCGCTGCTTCCATTATTCCAGGACCACCCCCAGAAATAATCCCGTAGCCGGCTTTAACAAATTCTTTTGCAACTGTTTTTGCAAGCCGGTAATAATGTGTTCCCGGTTTTATTCGTGCCGAGCCAAATATTGAAACACAAGGACCAACTTTCGATAGAGTTGAAAAACCTTCAACAAATTCTGCCATCGCCCTGAATACCCGCCAAACATCTTGCTGAGTTTTTATCAGGTGATCAAGTTGTTGATCCTGGATTGAATCATGCTCGCTGCGTTGTGTCATATCGTTTCTCCTTTTTGACTCATTAGTGAGCAATATAGGGTTTTTTACGGAGCATTTCAACATGGAAGATTCCGTGTATAAGATTTTATAATTTCCTGTTTCTAACTCACACAACAGGTGAACTGGGGAACGTAGTTAGCACGAATATTACAATTCCACTTCTCCCACACAATAATATTTCTTCGACTCCGGCAAATCGGAATTTAAAAATTGGTGTGAGTTCAATGAGAGGAGGAAGCTAAGGAGTCGGCGATGTTAAAATTAATTTTCCATCCTGTTTAATTTTGACCCAGTAACCTATTCCCGGCTTCAAAGTATCGACTGCAAGATAACTGCTTGTATATCCAAAGTAGCCGGAAGCAACATTATCTGCCGGCGATTGGATGATGGAGCTTACACTAATGGATTTTACAATTGCGCCGATCATATTCCAACCGGCCACAACATCAATCGTATCTTGAAGAAGTGAATCGCCATTCATATCTACGGACTGGGCTGTATTGAACTTTAGCCAGAAGCCGGTTCCATTCTGAATCGAATCAGTTTCGCTGTATCCATAACCGTTATAAGCAAATGCTGGAGATGTAGCGGTCGAGAATAATGTTGTTGTCCTTGGATCCAAAACTTTCACCGGCAACGAAAGGAGATTCCATCCTTTTTGAACGCTGAGTGAATAATTATGGTGAGAGGCAACTAATGAATAAGTATCAATAATTGAGCCGGTGCGTGTAATGAACTTGAATGTGAGTGTATCGTCGTTTGCCACAACAAGCTGTGCACCGTAGTCGGAATAGTATCTAATCTGGCTGCCTGAAATGGCGGTGCCAAAAGAATAACGACTTTTACCGCTTAATCCATTTACGAAATAGACGAGATCGTTTTCCATAAGTCTTTCATAATTATGTTCATGACCTGAAAGTACAACGCTTGCACCCCATTCTTTGAAGGGCCATCGTAATGTTGTGTTTGATCCGTGCAATGTGCCAGATGAATACGGTGCATGATGAAAATAGACAACCTTCCAGTGTAAAGTTGAAGCACTTAATTTATTCTTCAGCCATGTGGCTTGTACAGATGTGCTCGAATTTCCATCCGGCTCATGAAAATCACTATCAATAGCAAAAAAATGAACCGGTCCTTTCACAAAATCATAATATCGCTCATTACCGGGTAATGTAAAATAATTAAGGTAGGGTGCTGCACCAGTCGCACTCCAATCGTGATTTCCCAATGTTGGGAAGAAACGATTCTCGGTTGCACCTGCACCATAACTTCCAATGTAACGATAGATGAAATCATGATAATATTGACCGATATTCGGATCGATAGTTGTGACTTCACCATAGTCGTAATTGTTATCACCTGTGGTTATAATGAATTCTGGATTCCAGCTTTTAACAAGGTTAGAAACATCAAGATCGGCTT
>CAYGZC010000295.1:0-4636 GCA_964354225.1 uncultured Chlorobiaceae bacterium
ACACTTTACGAGGAGTTCTTGAGAGACGCTCAGATGGACATTGTCGCAAAGTATGGAGATATTCCGATAGACATCTCGAAGCTGACTTCTTTAACCAAGCGTAAAGGTGGATCGGATCAACCTTCACCGTCAATACCAAATAAATAAAATGTTTAGCTTTCATCATCATTCTCATTCAGTCAATGGCAGCGTTTACGTGGAAATGAATTGAATACTTGAAATTGAAATAGTGGATTTGTACATTCTTACGGTTGAATTTAAAAGATCATGAGCATAAAGAACATGCTAAGCGTCTCTTCAATCAATTAGCAGGTAATGTTTTGATAAAACGTAGAGTCGGATTAATACTTATTGGATTTCTGTTTCTAACTCCCATACGCGGAGCAGCACATATAATTGATTTCTCTCACCATAAATTCCTCGAGGTAATCAATGTAGAGTATTGGAAACACCATCCAGTGAATGGGATTGTCGTGGATAAAAATGGTTTTGTGCACATTTATCACCCTATTCGGTTTATCAACACGATTTTCAATGCAAAAGTTGATTTCACTCGGGCAATTTTTGATTCTTCAGCTGATTTCACTGGGGCAATTTTTGATTCTTCGGCTGATTTCACCGAGGCATCTTTTCATTCTACGGTTCATTTCTTTGGAGCGGTCTTTGATTCTATGGCTGATTCCCACGGGGCAACTTTTAAGTCCACGGCTAGTTTCAGAGGGGCGACCTTTGATGATATGGCTGTTTTTTTCGGGACAACTTTCCATGATAGGGTTAATTTCAATAAGGTGACTTTTCATTCTTTTGCTGGATTCATTGGAGCGACTTTTAACTCATCAGCGGATTTCCGGATGGCGACTTTTAAGTCTGTGACATATTTCTGGGGTGCTAGCTTTGATTCGATTGCTGATTTCCTTGAGGCAGCTTTCGATTCCATGGCTACTTTCACTGGGGCGACTTTTAAATTGGGGGTCTATTTCACTGCTACAACATTACCTGATAGCCTAGATTTCCGAAATGTTAGAAACATCCAAAGTGAAATCGACTTTACATCTGCTATATTACCTCGCAGTGGCAAGAGATGTGAAATCACTCTCTTCAAATCTGACATTAAGAAAATCAAGCTCAGCATGAATCTTTTTCATCTACAGTTCATAGCCAAGGATAGCATGTTATTTGATCATAAAAGAAGTGTCTATGAAAGTGTCCTGAAAAAACTAAAGGACGATGGATTCATGGACAGTTACGAAATCCTTGACGTCGAATATCGTGATAGTGTGTATCAAAACAGTGGCTGGTACGATCGTAACATAGTCAACCCGCTACAAAAGCACTGGTGGAACTATGGTTACAACAAAGAGCTAATCTTCTTGTGGAGTTTCTTGTTTTTGTCTTTTTTTTCTCTTACAAACTTGTCGCTCTATCCTAAATTGATGGAGCGAGTATATTCAATCGATTTTCTGGAAAAAATAGAAGAAAGCAAAAACGCCGGTAAGAATAAATGGATCCCTTATATCTTACAAACAATTACGTACACGTTCATCATATTCTTCGGTTTGAAAATGGATCTTGAAAAATTCAAAAAAGCTGCCGTAAGTCAGCATCCGGTATTGTTTGTGTATCTCATGAGCATCTATGTCCTTGGATTGGTGTGTTTAGGTTTTATAGTCAATTTCATTATTGCGAGATAATCAGAGAAGGGAGATTGAGAGGGTTGAATCAATCACAGAACTTCTAAAAGCACCAATCCAAAATCCGAAATCTCTTTAACAGCACCCATACGTCGGTGGCGTGAAGTTTTTGTCGGAGGCGTATATAATCTCACCAGCGATGCAGTATTCCTTCTTCACTAAAACTTTGTACCACTTCCTGAATGCTTCCACTAAAACAATCACAGCACAGACCATAATGATCGCCGTCAGGATCGAATTAATATATCCCTGCAGCGCTGTCTGAGAATTTTGAGTAAGCGGCAAGAAATTATTGACAATATTAAGCCAACCCGCCGTTAGTGTAGTAACTGCAACAAATAACATTGGAACTACTGTTACCCAAACATAACGCACTTTGCCTGCATTGATGATAGCGCTTGTTGCAACCGAGAGCGCAACTGCGGCAAGCAGCTGGTTTGCCGTCCCAAACATGGGCCAAATGGTGCTAATGCTTCCCGTCCATATGAAATAACCCCAGGTAAAAACCACTGCTAACGTTGAGAGAAGTGTGCCCGGCAGCCAATCTGTTTTCTCGAACGGCTTCCACAAACGACCACCAAATTCTTGAACGAGAAATCGGGCTACCCTTGTGCCTGTATCGATGGTTGTCAGGATGAACAATGCCTCGAACATAATTGCAAAATGATACCAGTACGACATTAAGCCGCGCATACCCGGGATGCCCGAAAAAATCTGTGCGAACCCAACCGCTAACGATACTGCCCCGCCGGTTCTTCCCGCCAACGACTCGCCAACCTCTGCCGAAAGCTCTGCAAGATTCACCGTTGACATCCCAAGTGCTTGAAACTTTGCCGGCACAACATTGATGGCAAAATAATCACCGGGGTGTAATGAGCAAGCGGCAATCAGTGCAATTACTCCTACCAAGCCCTCCATCAGCATTGCGCCATACCCAATCATTCTCGCTTCGGATTCTTTGCTGATCATCTTCGGTGTTGTACCCGAAGCGACAAGAGAATGGAAACCGGATATCGCCCCGCAAGCAATTGTGATAAACAAAAATGGAAACAGCTTACCGGGAATAATCGGTCCGCCGCCGTTGACAAATTCTGTCAGCGCAGGCATCTTGAGATCGGGATGAACGATAATTACACCGATAACCAGAGCGGCAATTGTTCCTATCTTCATGTACGAGCTTAAATAATCTCTGGGACAAAGAAGTAGCCATACCGGTAAAACCGAGGCAATAAATCCGTATATAGCCATCGAGATAATGATTCCTTCCCGCGACAAAGTAAAGTACGGCGCGAGTGAAGAATTCGGAATAAAACTACCAATAATCACTGCGGCAAACACTCCAACAACGCCTATGATACTTGCCTCAGCGACTTTACCCGGTCTGATACGGTACATCCACAATCCGACGAACAACGCGATTGGAATCGTCATTGCAATCGTAAAAGTCCCCCACGAACTATCAGCAAGTGCGTTCACAACTGTAAGTCCAAGCCCTGCCAATGCTATGACAACAATAATGAGGATGGCTATTGAGCCGATCATTCCCGCAAGCGGACTGATCTCGTGCCGGGCTATTTCGGCAAGCGATCTTCCTTTTCTGCGGATAGAGGCAACAAGCGTGACAAAATCGTGCACTGCACCAGCCAAAACAACTCCTGCCAATAGCCACAGAAAACCGGGAAGATAACCAAACTGTGCGGCAAGTACCGGACCAATGAGTGGACCAGCACCGGAGATTGCCGCAAAGTGATGTCCGAATAACACCCATTTATTTGTCGGGTGATAATTTTGTCCATCGTTTAAAGTGTGAGCCGGCGTGGGTCGACTATCGTCAAGCGCGATAACTTTCGCAGCAATAAAAGCGCTGTAGTAACGGTACGCTATTGCCATTACACAGAGAGTAATGATGATGAGAGGTAAAGCGTTCATAAGTTAGTAGTTATGAAATATGAGTTATGAGTTGTGAGTATTGTTAGAATGCATCTTCAATGTGCCGAACCTCGGTTTTGTTTTTTTCATAATCAATCGCTATCACATCGAACCGGCATTCTTTATCATCGATATTGTTTTCAAATAAATAGCCGTCTGCGGTTGATCGAATCTTTTCACGCTTACGAGGAGTTACTGCGTCTTCCGGCTCGCCGAATTCTTTCGAGTGACGTGCTTTCACTTCTATAAACACGAGCACTTTACCATCTTCTGCAATGATGTCAATCTCACCATGCTCAAAATGATAATTCCTTTGAAGGATACGATAACCTTTTTTCATTAAATAATCAACAGCGAGATCTTCTCCAATTGCTCCTTTTTTCGTCTTGCTAACCATTCACATCTACCATTCTCATCGGCATTCTGAAACTTCTGCGATGAATCTCACATGGTCCATGTTTTTTAATTGCTTCTAAATGTTCCTTTGTTCCATATCCTTTATGTTTGGCAAACCCATATTGAGGATATTGTTTATCGTATGCTACCATCAGTCGATCACGGGTAACTTTTGCTATGATCGAAGCGGCGGCGATGGAAAAACATTTCGAGTCACCATCCACAATCTTGGTAAACGGGATATTTGCGCCGGGAAAATGAGGTCCATCAATAAGTAAATGTTCTGGCTTGCATTTCAATTTAGTAATAGCCTTAAACATAGATCGAAATGTAGCGTTGAGAATATTTATCTCATCGATAACTGTGTGATCAACGATTCCGACCCCAATGCTCAGAGTATTTTCTTGGATGGAGGCAAATAATCTTTCTCTTTCTTTTTCAGAAAGCACCTTTGAATCTTTGATTCCATCGATCATGATATCCGATGGAAAAATAACTGCAGCTGCTACCACCGGTCCAGCAAGCGGACCTCGCCCTGCTTCATCTACACCGGCGATGTAACGCTTGCCATTATCCCAATATTTTTTTTCATAATCGAGACTAATCATATTATTTAAAAC
>CAYGZC010000296.1:0-3110 GCA_964354225.1 uncultured Chlorobiaceae bacterium
TAAAGAAAATCGCAAACTCGTCAGAATTAAATTCTTCAATAAAATAATTTATGATCTGGTGCTTAACTGCATCGTGTTTTGCCAAGGCTGAGAATAATTCATATCCTTTGTTAATTATTATTTTACCTAAAATCAAACCTAATCTTGGAGGATATCCTTTTCTACCTTCCTCTGTGAAGTGTTTAAAATAATTTATGAATGCTTTTTTTCGAAAGAACGGTAACCTTCTTGGTAATCAATATTGAAGTTTATATCTTCTTGGATGATTGCTTCTAGAAGTAACCTGGCAAAACTTGGATGATAAAAGTAATAACCGTCCTTAGAAGATAAAACTAAACCATCCCGTTTTGCTATCTCCTCTAAGTTTTTATTCTTAAAATAGAAATTTATTTCAAATTGATTGATAGCTGTGTAAATTCTCAATTCCTGCAAATCTTTCCCTCCATATTTGGGAAAGTACTTCTGAAAAAGAATTTTGTTTATTCGTTCATCGCTTATACTGTCTAATCTTTCTGATGGATAATCATCCCATATATCTAGTAAAATATTTAGTTTCAGCAGGTTTTTATTTATAGTTCTTTCTATTTTCTCAAGATCACCGATTTCGGCAGTGATATTTTTGTGCTTTTCGATACTTTGCTTTTTTAGGTCAACAAGGGTTTTTATTTTTTCACTTTGATTAGCAAGTGGATCTAACTGAAAGAGGTTATCCACGTTTTCAAAAAGATTTATTCCAGTCAACGAATCGACTTTAAGCCGTTCATCAATATCGCGGCATAGAAAGACAAGCGAGATATTTTCATATAACAGACATTCGTTGAAAATTGCAATTGCAGTTGAATATACTGAATGAGCATTATCAATGACCAACAAAGTGGGGAAGTTTTTTAATATCTTTAAATCTCTTCTAACTTCAACAATATCAACAAACTGACTGAAGTTTAAATACCGTTTTTGATAAGTTGCATCTATTATCGAGGAAAGCTTCAGCGAAAACATTGTTTTGCCGCTCGAAGGCGGTCCTGAAATAATGAAGTGATTGCTACTGTTATGTTCAATTTTTTGTCTAATTGTTTCGAGAATTTCATTCTCTACTGAACTGAAATAAAATTTATTAATGCTTTCGTATGATGGATAAAATTTACTAGGCGTAGCAAATTCCTTTGTTATCTCAACAATGCAGTTCTCGGAATTTAATTGTTCAAGCAGTATTTTTATCTCAAGCAATTCCTTCTGTAGCAATTCTTGAAATCTGGACTCTGCTAATTCCAATATTTTTTCGTCTGGTGTAAATTCAATCCCGTTGAAATTAGTCTTATGGTCTTCTTTAATTTCTCGCAGGAGGTAAGGAGAATATTTTAATTCATTTTCTTTAGCATCAATAATTGTGTGACAATTGGAACAGAGAATTAATAAATTATCATATCCATTTACTTCAGTCGCATTTAATTTTTTATTGTACCTGGGGCCACCTTTCGAGACAGCTTCAATGTGGCTAATCTCGCCTATTAAAGAACCATCAGGACAAATATTGCATTTGCATCTAGCACAGTGACTTTTTGACTCGGCAAAAAGACGCTTAATAGTTGCTATGTTAAAATTTCTATACGCCATAGTAAAACTAATTGATAGTGATTCAATTGCTTACAAACTTATTAGCTATATACCATATTCTATGAAGGGGCATACAGTATATTTTAGATGCCGTCCACGCTTTAAGGTCACAAATTGTGACCTTGAACTAACCGACAACTTGTATTCACACGATCAGGTTCGTACGGGTTTTCATCCTTTGCTCTTCTCCACCCACACCTGCACGAGGTTTACAACTGTTTCAATTGATTTCTCCATGCCTTCGAGTGAAGCCCATTCGGTTTTGCCGTGGAAGTTTTTACCGCCGGTGAAAATGTTGGGGCAGGGGAGACCCATCGACGTGAGCCGTGAGCCATCTGTGCCGCCACGAATAGGAATCCACTTTGGATCAAGCCCGGAGCGCTTTGTTGCTTCCCATAAATAATCGGTAACACGCGGATCTTTCTCCAAACCCTCTCGCATATTGCGATACGATTCTTTTATCGCTAACTCAATTCGTGTTTTGGGATGAAGCGGCTTCACCTCTTCGATTATCTTTTCTAAAATCTTTTTTTGCTTCTCCAATCCGTCCGTGTTAAAATCTCTGAAGAGGAAATTGAGTGTTGTTGTTTCTTCCTCACCTTTCAAAACGTGAGGATGGATGTACGGCTCGTAACCTTCTGTTGTTTCCGGTGCCATATCTTTCGGTGTTCGAATGATGATGTCTGCCATCGTGCGAATAGAATTCACCATAATATTTTTTGCAAATCCCGGATGAATGTTTCTTCCGTGCACGGTTATGGTTGCAGAGTTTGCGCTGAATGTTTCCTTGTTAAGCTCACCGGCAGTATCACCATCCACTGTGTATGCAAAGTCGGCGCCGAATGCTTTGAGGTCAAAATATTTCGTTCCATTTCCAACTTCTTCATCGGGTGTAAAACCGATCTTGATATCGCCGTGAGGTATCTTTGGATTGTTCAGAAGGTGTTGTACGGAGGCCATAATGATAGCGATTCCAGCTTTGTTATCCGCACCCAAAAGTGTTGTTCCATCCGAAGTAATGATAGTTTTTCCGATGTTGTGTTTCAATTCAGGATTTTCAGAAACACTAATGATGATGGATTTATCTCCCGGCAAAACAACATCTCCACCTTGATATTTAATTACCTGCGGTTTTACATTTTCTCCGCTCGCCGATGGGGATGTATCAACATGTGCGATAAAACCAATCGCAGGGACTTTGTGAGTGACGTTCGACGGAAGTGAAGCCATCACATAGCCGTACTTGTCGATCCGAACGTCTTTCAAGCTGAGAGCTTTCAATTCATTAACGAGCAGGTTAAGGAGATCGAATTGTTTCTGAGTGCTTGGGTATGTTTCGGCGTCTTCCTTCGATTGTGTGTCAATCTTCACATAACGGAGGAATTTATCGAGTACTGTTTCATTCATAATAAAACCCTTTCATGATTTGTTGAAGCTGAAATGTCAATATTATTTGAATGGCATTTTATGAATTTTCGCGCAGAGATGCAAATATC
>CAYGZC010000297.1:0-18128 GCA_964354225.1 uncultured Chlorobiaceae bacterium
GAGCCAGGGTCCACAAGGCGCCGGCGGTGCGCAAGGCACCCGCGGCTATCAGGGCTATCGCGGCTACCAGGGTGATACGGGAGCCGGTACGCAAGGTCCCCAGGGTGCAACCGGAGCTGGCTCGCAGGGACCACAAGGCGCTGGTGGAGCACAGGGCACACGCGGCTATCAGGGTTATCGCGGCTACCAGGGCGACACCGGAGCCGGTTCGCAGGGTCCACAAGGGGCGACGGGAGTCGGGAGCCAGGGACCACAAGGCGCTGGTGGAGCACAGGGCACACGCGGCTATCAGGGCTTTCGCGGCTATCAGGGGTTCAGGGGCTGCCAGGGCTACCGTGGTTACCAGGGTGAGACCGGAGCCGGTTCGCAGGGTCCGCAAGGCGCCGGCGGTGCGCAGGGCACCGGAGGCTACCAGGGTTATCGGGGTTACCAGGGTACCAGAGGCTATCAGGGTTATCGCGGCTATCAAGGTACTAGAGGTTACCAGGGCACTAAGGGTTACCAGGGCTATCGCGGCTACCAAGGCACCAAGGGCTATCAGGGCTATCGTGGCTACCAGGGCACCAAGGGCTATCAGGGCTACCGTGGCTACCAGGGCACCAGGGGCTATCAGGGTTATCGCGGCTACCAGGGATACCGCGGCTATCAGGGCACCAGAGGCTACCAGGGTTATCGAGGCTATCAGGGTTACAGGGGCTATCAGGGCTATAAGGGCACTACAGGCGCAAAGCCAGCCGGACAATTGATCCTGACCTCGGCTGGAGGATGGCCCAGCACGACATCGGGTTGTGCGGCAAACGTCAAATGGGAAACTGCCACCAATAAAAATGATCTGTATTCGCTGGACTTTGATGCTACGGGGATCGAGTACGCCCAGTGGACAGTGGGGATGCCATCGGATTGGGACGGTGGCACGGTCACGGCAGTGTTTCACTGGACGGCGGCTAGTGGATCTGGTGGCGTGATGTGGGGATTGGCCGGAGTGGCCTACGGTAACGATGACGCGCTCGATGCGGCATTCGGCACGCCCCAGGAGGCTTCGGATACGTTGATTACGGCGGGTGATGAACACATCACATCGGCGACATCGGCGATCACGATCGCAGGCACGCCGGCTGCCAGCGAGATTGTACAGTTTCGAGTATACCGTGATCCCACAGATGGCGCTGATACGTTGGCCGTGGACGCCCGGCTGCTGGCTATTCGAGTGACGTTTACGAGGGCATAACATGATCACAGTCGTAGTGCACTTCGCGAAGAACGGCGGCGATTCGGCGACAGGCTTGACGCTGGTCGAGATCGACCTCTATTTGACGGCCATCGCGAAGACGATTGGCGTACAGACGGTGATCTGGGATGGCACGCAGCACCCGACGGCAGAGATCGCTGACTTGGGGATGTACCTGCGCCAGTACGCAAATGAGGATTTGGACACCTACGAGTACGTGGGTGGGGGGCACTATACGGGTGCGGACGTGCTCGACAGCGAATGGATTACAGGAGCCGCCGGCCTGATCGGAGATCGCGGCCAGTACGGGATCACAATTCTCGATGAGCTGGTGTAAGACGACGTGGAGGTGACTGATGCCTAATAGCTATGTTGTTGGCAATCGGGTGCGCGTCAAGGTGACGTTCACGGACGCCGGTGGAGTTTATGTCGATCCGACTGACGTGTATTGGGATTGCACCGACCCATCGGGCAATGTCACCAGCCTGCACTACGGGGTGGACGCCCCGCTGGCCAAGACGGCCGTAGGGCACTACCAGACCGACATCGACGTGGACGAGGCGGGGAGTTGGCTATACCGCTGGTATTCGACCGGTACGGGCCAGACGTCCGGCTATAACACCTTCACGGTGACGGACGGCACGGCAACCACGGAATCGGGCACGACGACGATAACGCTGGTTATCGGCAGCACGCTGAACGTGACAATCTCCGGGTTGACGATCCCCGCGACGTGGTTGACCTGCCGCTGGACACTAAAACGGCATAAATGGCAGACGGACGCCGAGGCGATCGTGCAGATCGTGGCGAGCAATCCGGGCGTCGGGACGGACGGGCTGAAGTACCTGCTTGGCGCGGGGCCGGTCTCGCCGATCACGCAGGCGGACGGGGCGCTGACCGTGACGCAGGCCGCGGGCACGGTGCGGGTGGTGCTGTCTAACGAGGCGACGGCGGAGCTGGATGAGATCGTCGGCAAGCATAACGAGCTCGAGGGTTTATCGTGGGATGTGAAGTTCGCCGAGTCGGATGGCACGGCGGGGCCGGCGTTGACGACGGGGGACGGCGTGATCACGTATGAGGTGAGTTGGGACTGATGGCCATTCAGCTCGGGTCGGCCCACGGGAAGGTGACCATCGATGCGTCGGGCGTCAACTCCGGGGTTGATGCGGCGCAGAAGTCGATGGGCGGGCTGCAATCATCGTTTGAGAAGATCGGCTCATCGCTGAGCGGGATCGGGCAGACGATGACTGTCGGAGTGACGCTGCCACTCGTGGGTATTGGGACGGCGGCGGTGATGGCGGCCAGCGATCTCGAAGAGTCGATGAACAAGGTCAACGTGGTGTTTGGGGCTAGCGCGACGGAGATCCAAGCGTGGAGCCAGACCGCAGCGACGTCCTTTGGCCTAAGCCGGCAACAGGCATTGGAGGCGGTCGGTACGTTCGGCAACCTGTTCACAGCGATGGGCATTACCGCCGAGCCTACCAAGGATATGAGCACCGGCTTGGTGCAGCTCGCCGCTGATCTGGCGAGCTTCAATAATATCCCGGTGGACGTGGCGCTTGAGAAATTACGGGCCGGACTCGTGGGCGAGATGGAGCCACTGCGCATGCTGGGGGTGAACCTCAACGCAGCATCCGTCCAAGCCAAAGCGATGGAGATGGGGCTGGCGGACTCGACCAAAGAGCTGACGCCGGCGATGCTGGCCCAGGCACGTTATGCACTGATCATGGAGCAGACGACAACGGCGCAAGGGGATTTCGCACGCACCTCGGATGGCATGGCTAACTCGATGCGGATCATGCAGGCTGACCTGAAGAACGCGGCGGCCAGTCTGGGTGTGCAGCTCCTGCCCATCGTCACCAAGCTGGTGCAGGCGCTGTCGGGGGCGGTCCAGTGGTTCAGCGACCTGCCGGAGCCGGTGAAAAAGGCGATCCTGGTGTTCGGAGGGTTGGCTGCCGCGCTGGGTCCGGTGCTGATGGTCGTCGGGCAGGTGATGACCGTCGTCGGCGGGCTGGCGGGAGCCGGCGGGCTCGGAGCACTGGCGGCGGCCTTCGCGCCGGTGGCGGCAGCGGCCCTGCCTGTAATCGCTGTTATCGCGGCGATTGTCTTGGCGGTGATCGCCGTCAAAGAGGCGTGGGAGCATAACTTCCTGGGGATGCGCGACGCCCTCAGCGCCATCGGCGAGGCGATCGGGACGACGTTCAACGCGATCAAGGAGATCGTGACCGCATTTTTCGCCTTCCTGAAGGGGGATATCTCGATCGACGAGATGGGGGCGCGGATGCAGAACGCGCTTGCCGGGATCGGGGAGGCATGGCAGAACGCCTGGAATGCCATTGCCGAGTGGTGGAGCGGCCTGGCGCCCCGGCTGGCGGAGATTGGCACGCGGATCATGGACGCCATCCGAGAGGCCATCGTCGGCGCGCTGGCCAATTTCCTGGCGCCGATCATGGGCGGCGTGGATAACGCCCGGCTGGCAATCGAGACGGCCTTCACCAACATCGGCGCATTCATCGACAACATCTGGACCGGGATCCAGACCGCGGCAGCCGCGGCGTGGGAGCTGATCAAGGGTGTGATCACGACGGCGGTCGAGGTGCTGCGCACCAGCCTGGGCGTGATCTTTCAACTGATCAGCGGAGACTTCGAGGGCGCCTGGTCCACATTGCAGGAGGGGGCCGCGAACATTTGGGGCGCGGTGCGGGACACCATCGTCAACGTCGCCAACGAGATCGCTCCCGCCCTGGCCTCGGCATGGGATAGCGTCCAGAGCGGGGCCGAAAGCGCGTGGGGCAACGTCCAGAACGCGGCCACTACAGCCTGGCAGGGGATCAAGGACGCGATTTCGAGCGTGGTGGCCAGCATCGGCGACGGACTCAGCGCCTCGTGGGCCAATGTCCAGACCGCCAGCGAGACGGCCTGGTCGAACATCCAGAGCGCGGCGACCACAGCCTGGGAGGGGATCAAGGAAGCGATTGCGAGCGTGGTTGCCAGCATCGGCGACGGCCTCAGCGCCTCGTGGGCCAATGTCCAGAGCGCCAGTGAGACCGCCTGGTCGAACATCCGAAGCGCGGCGACTACGGCATGGAACGGGATCACCGAGGCGATCGGCACCATCGCCGACGGGATCGGCGGCCGGCTGAGCACGGCCTGGGACGGGCTGACCGGCACCGTGGCGACGATCTGGAACGGCATCGTCGATACGATCAGTAACATCATCGGCGGTCTGGAGCGGATCATCGTCGGAATCCTGGAGACCGTGGCGTCGGCGGTGGGCGGAGCAGCCAGGGATATCATCTTCGCCATCGCCGGCGGACTCGGCTCGGGGATCACCGAGGCAAGGCCGACCGCCGACCTGGATCAGCTCGGAAGTGATGTATTGCAAATCCTGAGGGACCTGGGGACCGACAGCAAGAGTTTCGCCAGCGATGTGATGGCCTACATCGCCGATGGGTTCTGGTCCGGGCTGGAGGGCGGGAACGCCTGGGGTGCGTTCGACACCCTCTACGATGACGTACTCGATATCATCTACAGCCTGGCGAACGATGCCTATGATGCCGGCAAGGCCGTTGGCCAATCGGTTGCCGACGGCATCTACGACAGCATCGGCGCGGCCGAGGATGCGGCCTGGGCGCTGGCCGATGCGGTGGCGGCCATCCTGCCCGGGTCGGACGCCGAGCGTGGGCCCCTCAGCAACCTGACGGCGCGCGGCAAGTCGCTGCCGGGGACGCTGGCGGCGGGGATGCGGAGCGGAGAGGGATCGCTGCTGCGGACCGCCACCAGCATGATGGCCGATCTGAGCAGCCTGTTGACGACATCGGGCTCGGTTGGGATGCAACTGGCAGGCGCTGCCTCTGGCGCCGGAGCCGGGGCGACTGCCGGCGGCGCGGCAGGTAAGGCAGCTTATCAGCCGCCCGTCTCGCAGCAGGTGACGCTGAACGTGGCCCGAGTGGGCGATGACGTTGACGTGGAACGGCTGGCGTACCGCGTGGCCGAGGTGCTCAAGTGGCGCCAGGGGTCTAGGGGGTGACACGGTGACAATACTGCGACTTACGGATGGTCCGACGACGATTAACCTCACGGGAGGCTTCATCACGCTGGCAGGCTATGTGCCGGTCGAGCCGGAGCTGTCCGCGGTGGAGTTTGAGCCGACCACGGTGATGGACGGCGGGGAAGTGGCGGCGATCACCCGGCGCAACGTCACCGAGCAGTGCCAGATCACCATTGCCGCCGACACGCAGGACGAGGTACAGATGCAGCTCCGCGATCTGCAAACGATGATCATGCGGGTGATCGAATACCAGAACCGCAAGGGCGGCACCCGGGTCTATGTGGAGTTCTCACCGGACGACACGGACGTATACCGCAGCGAGCTGCTGTATGCCAGGCTCGAGCTGGGCGAGAATCCGCTGAGCTGGCTGGCAGGCGGGCCGGCCCTCTCGGCGGCGATCATCTGGAAGCGCCGATTCTACTGGGAGGGCGCCGAGCAGTACCTCGACCTGGTGAACACCCACGGCGCCGGCAAGGCTGGCGTGCTGGTGTACAACCATTACGACGATGCCAACGACAACTGGGTGGACGTTTCGGGGCCTGACGTGGAGGGCGTGGTCCCGACGCCGGCCAAGATCGAGATCCTGAACAACTACGCCTCCGGAATCCTGGGCAACGTCATCATCGGGCACAACGTCTATGCCGATCCCGGCGAGATCATGCCGGTGCTGGAATGCGAGCTGGCGACGACGACCATCGGCAGCGCGATCGACGATTCCGACTGCTCGGCGACGGCCTACATGCAGGTGGACCTGGCGGATAGCCGGGAGGTCCTGATGACGTGGACGATCAGCTCGGCGGACCTGAGCCACTTTCGCGGGCGCTTCTTCCGGCTGTGGCTGCGCTGCCAGGCCGCGCCGACCGAGGGCACCTACCTGCTGCCCAAACTGATCCTGGGCGTAGGCTCGAGCCAGGTGGCGGCCGAGGGCCAGGAATCGCTCCTGGACGCGAGCGGTCTGCTGCAGGATCTGGGAGTGTTGCAGATCCCGCCCTACTTGATGGGCGAGACTGGGGTGCTCTACCAGATGGACCTGGCGCTGTACGGGCGGCGCACCGGCGGCGGCAGCCTCTCGGCGGACGTCCTGCTGCTAATGCCGCTGGACAGCTACCGCGAGCTGAGACCGCGAGGCCACGGTGTTGACGTAGACATAACACTCGTAGATGACGGAATCGAGGATGTGGTGTATGCCGAGGGCTACGGCGCCGGCGGTGATGAGCGGACCGGATTCTATTACGCGTTGGGGCCGAAGGTCATGCTGGTGCCGGGCAACAACCAGCGCGTCTACTTCCTGATGAGCAACACGGCGGGCGGCAGCGAGATCGACCGGCTGATCTATGTGCGGGCGGCGTACAGACCGCGGCGGCTGACGATCTGACGCGGAGACACGGGGACGCGGTGAAGTGAAGGGGAGACGGGCGATAACTTGCGTTATCGGAGCAGGGCGTGAGATGTGAATGGCAACCGTAGGGGGCTGATCGCAGTGATGGGGGGGGCAGTCGTGGGGCTGCTGATCCTGATCGCGTGTGTCAGTATCACGATCTACGAGGCTCCGAAACCTACCGCGGAAGTGCTGGCCAACGACGTAGGCGAACCCCTTGCGGATATGCCAACGGCTGTGCCATTAGATTCATGTAAGGTGGATTTCATAGCAAAGGACTTAGGAGTTCCAGTTGCACTCGGGAATGGCCTCTCAGCGTCATACTATTGGGATTTTAATGGGCTGTACCAGTGGTCCTGGTTCAATGACGGCATCTTCGGGACGGTACCCGAAGGGGATCCCCACTATCCCTATGTTTATGAATGGCGCGCAATCGGTGCAGGGGCCGGAATAGACGCTGCGTACTTCCCGGGCATTCACATACTGGGCAACTACGGTTACATTTACGGCGCGGGTGACTATCTGATACATGATGGTTCTTGCTATGAGCCCGGCTGGCCCCCTGACTGTCAATGGGGTTCGTTTAATGATACCGGAGTGCTTGCGGCTGATGGCTGGAGTTCTTACGACATAACCATCAGATCGCATGTGACCCAGGGCATGGCTTGCACGTGCAATGCCAATTACCTATGGCTCTATATGGAGGTGAATATCATCGGTTGTGGCGCGGGAGCGGATGAAATTACACCTACCCCAGCAACACTGACGCCGTGGCCTACCTACACGCCAGGCCCAACCAGGACACCCACGTTGACTCCATCGGTGACGCGGACTCCATCCCCGACTCGCACTCTTCGGCCGACGCGGACGCCAAGGCCCACCTCAACGCCGAGGTTATCGAGCACGCCCAGGCCAACCCGAACGCCAAGGCTCACCAACACGCCGCGCCCGACGAACACGCCGCGCCCGACATTCACGCCGCGCCCGACGATGACGCCGCGCAGCTCGGCGACGCTGCGGCCGACCGCGACGCTGCGCCCGACGCGGACGGTTGGGCCGACGCGCACGCTGCGCCCGACCAGCACGACACGGCCAACCGGGACACCACGGACGACAGGCACGCCACGGCCGACCTATACACCGAGACCGACAGGGACGCTGCGCCCGACCAGCACGCTGCGCCCGACGAGCACCACGGGACCGTCGCGGACGCCGCGCCCGAGCTCGACGCCACGGCCACCGACCGCAACACCGTGCCTGCCCTGGGTCAGCGAGGTGCTGGCGCGACCGGTGCCGACCGGAACGCCATGCACGGACTGGAACGAGCGCAGCGGGTGCGGCAACAACGACGCGTACGTGGAGATCGGCATGTGTGAGCAGCAGAGCCTGGCCGGATGGCAGCTCGAGGTGTGGAGTCCGCAGGCGACGCCGGAATGTCGCTATGTCTACCGCACAGATAATGTCAGCGGTCCGCTCAAGCTGATCTGGTTGGACTCCATGACCAACGGACTCGGGACCCAACTGTGCAGCTCATTCCCGATCTCGGGCACGGTCAAGCTGTACAACGACCGGGTGGCCCGGAGCACGGCTACACCGATAATCACGGTTACCGGCACACCGCCGACGAGCACGCCCAGTCCGACGGGCACGCCGGCCACGAGCACCCCGACGGTGGTGCCGCGCGGGACGCAGATCGCGACGCGAGTTTACCAGGCGGTGACGCCCGGCAACAGTTACGCGGCGCAGAACTGGGCGACGCCCTTGGGGACGTGGGGCGATTATACGCCGAGCCCGGGAAGATGATACGGATACGGGTGGAGACGGAGACACGGTGAGCAGGCTCGGGATCAGGCTCTACAAGCGGGATTTTACGTCGGCGCTGGTGTCGTCGGATGTCAGGCTGGAGCCGGTGTCGTATAGCTGGAACGCGCTCGGCGGTCCCGAGGTGGCGGAGATTCGCGCCGTAGGCAACGAGTGGGCGATCTGGCAGATGTGCGACTGGCTGCGGGTGCCGGTGGAGATCGTGGACGAACACGCCCGGGCCGTCTGGTGGGGCTATATCGCCGAGGTGACGATCGGCACGGGCGCGGTGGAGCTGGGTCTGACGCTGGAGACAATGGCCAACCGGGTCGCCGTGCAATACCAGGACCTGGCCAGCGGATCCGGCGCGACGGATATCACCGGCTGGCTCGAAGACGCCGATTCGGTGGATGAGTACGGCCGGTTCGAGCTGATATCGAGCGTGGATAGCGGATCTCCGGAGGCGGCGGCCGGCCTGCGGATGCGGATGCTGGACGAGCTGCGCTATCCGGTGCCGATCATACGCCACATCGGGCGCGGCGGCGAGCTGGCGGCGACGATCCGCTGTCGTGGATGGTGGACCTCGCTGAGCTGGCAGTATTACAAGAATGACTTTCTGGCCACGGCGACGACGACCGCGCAGATCGAGGCGATCCTCAACGATGAGGCGCAGTTCATCACGGCCAGCGACATCCTCGTGACCGGCGACATCAGCCTGAGCCAGTACCAGGACGGCACGAAGACGGCGCTGGCGATCGTCGAGAACCTGATCGCGGCGGGCCTGGCCGATGGCAGCGGGCTGCTGGCCACCGTCTCCAAGGAACGCGTGGCCCGTATCTGGCAGGAACCGACCGCGGACCGGCTCCATCTCACGGCGGATGGGCAAGTAACCGACCTGTGGGGCAATCCACTCCTGCAGCACACCTGCCCGGTGGGCGAGTGGTGCATGTTGCGAGACGTGGTCCCGCCGACGGTGGATGTGGGCCGGCTGGCCAATCCGACCCGCTTCTTCGTGCAGCGCAGCGAGTTCTCGGTGGCCACGTGGACGCTGGTCATGGAGCCGCGCGGCACGATCAGCCCCTGGCAGGCGCTGACCGGACGCACGGGTGTACCCAGCTCTCCGAACGCCGGCCAGACCTGGGTGGGGCTCTACGAGGGTCCGCATGTCGGGATGTTTGCGATGGAGAACCAGGACGACGGCACGTGGAGCGTCATGGTGCGAGCGGTGGACACGGCCAACGTGCCCTTTATGAGCGTCGGCGGGCGTAACTACCGGACGAACTCGAAATGGGTGCGGATCGGGTACGAAGATGCGCTGCACATCAGCCTCGGCGAGACGGGGGCTGCCGGGGACCCGGAGACACATCCGGATATCCAGGTGCCGGCGAAGGCGTTGACCAGCGTCGGAGTTCCTGGCGGCCAGGCGCTGACCGCGGACGGCAGTGGCGGCGTACAATGGGGGGATGCGCCAGGCGCACAGGGTCCGCAGGGAGCGGCAGGACCGCAAGGCCCTTCGGGGGGTCCACAAGGTTCGCAAGGAGCCACCGGATCGTCGGGTAGTCAAGGGAGCCGCGGTTATCAGGGTTACAGAGGTTACCAGGGCAGCCAGGGCGCAACCGGATCACAGGGCAGCCAGGGATCGACAGGCGGCGCGGGGCGGGTGCTGCTCAGCGAACAGACGCCGACGGGGACCACGGTCACATTCTCCGACATCCCTGCGACGTACAAGTCGCTCTACGTGGAGTGGGTTGCCAGGACCGATAAGGCATCCGTCGACTTCGAAGGGGTTAGTGTCTACCTCAACAATGACACAACAGATGCGAATTACTATCGCGAGCGGATACTGGTACAAGACACCAACGTCCTTGCTGCTGAAGCCTCCGACTCGTATATCATCATCGTTCCAGCAGCCACTGCTGTAGCAAACTCTCCATGTTCTGGATGGCTGCGCATCGTTGGCTATGCCTCGACAGTGTTCTGCAAAAACATATTGTCCATGAGCACATTGCGAGAGACGACCACCAGCATGGCCATCAGCGTCCGCAGCTCTGAGTGGGCGAACACTGCTGCGGTGACTCGGATCGATATCGTGACAAACACCGGCGGCAATTTCGTGACCGGATCGACGTTTCGGCTCTATGGAGAATACTGATAAGCGGGATTATGGACTGGCCCCCACCCCCGGCCCCGCCCCCGAACGTCAGGGGAGGGGAGCGTGGGGAGGATGGAGGCGACTATGGGATTAATTGAGCAGATCGGGCGATTGTTTGGGCGGGGCCAGGCGCAGGCGGACGCCGGGCGGACCACCAGCGACGAGATGCCGCGGCCTCCGGCGCAGCCGCTGGCGCTGAGCGAGCGGATGCGCGGGGAGACGGACCGGCGCAGCGTGGTGGCGGCCTGCCGGGAGATGTACAGGACAGATCCACGGGCGCGCGGGGTGATCCGCACGCTGGCGCGCGACATGGTGCGCGGGGGCTTCACGGTCGAGGCGGAGGGTCCGCAGGGCGTGCGAGCCGAGGAAGGCGCCGAGGAGCTGATCGAGCGGCTAGGGCTGGCGCAGCGCCTGGACGACTGGGTGCGGCTGACGCTGCGGGACGGCGACTCGTTCCTGGAACTGAGCGTAAACGGGCGCAATGAGATCGTCGAGGTCACGCGCAAGCCGACGCTGCAGGTGCGGCGGAACTCGGGCGAGGATGACCGGTTCACGGATCCGACAGGGGCGTTCTGGATGGCCGACGAAATCTGGATGGGGATGGGGGCGCCGGCGGATGCGCTGTGGTTCGCCGAGTGGCAGATGATCCACGCGCGTTGGGATCACGACGAGGGCAGCCGTTACGGATCGCCGCTGTTCGAGGCCAGCCTGGGCGCGTGGAAGCGGGTGCGCGAAGGCGAGCTGGACATGGCGGTCCGGCGCAAGACGCGGGCCGGCGTGAAGTACCTACACAAGTTCCCCCAGGGCAGCAGCCCGGGCGAGATCACAGCCTACCGCGAGCAGAACCGGGACACGCTCGACAATCCGATGGCGGCGATTGCCGACTATTTTGGGACGGTGGACATCAGCATCCTGCAGGGGGACGCCACGCTGGACCAGTTCGGCGACGTGATGCACCACGTGCGGACCTGGTGGCTGTCGAGTCCGGTGCCGATGAGTCTGTTGGGCTACGGGCAGGACCTGAACCGGGATGTGCTGCAGGAGCAGCAGGCGCAGTACCGTCGGGCGCTGGATAACCTGACGAGCTGGGTCGAAATCGAGATCGTGGTGCCGCTGCTGGAGCGCCAGTGGCTGCTGATGGGAATCGTGCCGGAGGGTCTGGGCTACGAGATCAAGTGGCCCTCGACCGAGGTGGCGGATGCGGCGACGCTGCGGGATGCGGCGGACGCGGCGGTGCGACTGCTGGCGCTGGGTGTGCCGGCGCAGACGGCGATCGAGGTGGTGAGCAGGTTTGTGCCGGGGGTGGATTTGAGCGCCCCCCCCCGCCCCCCAACATTGGGGGGAGATAAGGAGCGCGCGACGCCGGAGAGGATGGCGGAGATTGCCGACAAACTGGGGGGAGGGCAATGAATTGCCCTGCTACGAACCCTGCTACGAACGGCTAATACCGGTTATCGGATGCGTGGTGCGTGATGCGTGAAAACACTTAAGGATGTGCCGGTGGGGCTGGTGTGGGAGGCGCAGCAGGCGGCGCTGATGCGGTTGCAGCTTTATGCCGTGATGCGGACGCATGAGATGCTGGCCGAGTACGCTTCGACGGCGCGCGGGGTGCTGATGCAGGCGGCCGGTGAGGATGGACTGCTGAGCGACGGGCTGGAGACGCACCTGGCGGTGGAGGGGCTGACGAAGGCATGGATTCCGGTGTGGCAGAAGTGGGGCGAGCTGCTGGAGGCGCTGAGGTGGAACGCGGCGGCGATCCCGTTCGGGACGTTGGCGGTGATGCATGAGAGTAAATTGGTAAATTGGGAGGTTGGTAAATTGGTAACTTGGGAAAGCGGTAAATTGGGAGAGTCCACCAACCTACCAAGTTACCAATCTACCAATCTACCGAGTTACCAATCTACCAATCTACCAAGTTACCAATCTACCAATCTTCAGGAATCGGAGCCGACGCCGGTGTTCAAGCCGCAGCTTGCGGCGGTGCTGCGGGCCTCGAGGGAGCGGGTGTATGGGGATGGGTTCAACCTGAGCTCGCGCATCTGGAAGACGGACCACGAGATCCGGGAGGGGCTCCGGCGGGTGCTGGCTGAGGGGATCGCCAAGGGGGACTCGGCGTGGAATATCGCCGGACGACTGGAGCAGTACCTGGCGCCGGGGCGGGAGTGTCCTCGGTGGGCGCGCAGCCGGCTCTACAAGCTGACCAAGACCGACATTGCCAGCGGGGATCGCAAGGGTCTGTACACCGGGGAGGAGTGCGCCGGGCAGGGCGTGAGCTACAACGCGCTGCGGCTGGCCAGGAATGAGATCCAGATCGCGCACCACATGGCGACGGATGAGATTTTGCGGGGTATGCCGTGGATCCAGCAGGAGCAGGTGCGCCTGAGCCCGGCCCACCCGGAGACGGACATCTGCGACGACGTGGTCGCCGGCGGGGAGAACGGGAACGGCATCTATCCGGTGGGGAAGATCAGCCTGCCGCTGCATCCGCAGTGCCTGTGCTACAAGACGGCAGTGCAGATACCCGAGGCGGAGTTCACGCAGCGGATGCGCGGGTGGGTGCGCGGGGAGGGGGAGTGGCCGGAGATGGACGCCTACCACCAGAGGATGCCCCCCCAGCCCCCCAATGCTGGGGGGAGATCATGGTGGCCGTCGCTGATGGTGTGGATTGCGCGGCGGCTGGCGGTGTGGCTGTGGGGAGATGAGCCGGCGATGCGGGCGGCGCTGGAGATCGCGGGCGAGGTAGTTGGCTGATGGATGCCAGCCTATGCAGGCCGCTGCCGAGCGGCAAGGGATGGATCACGCAGCCGTTTGGCGCAAATCCGGCCTCGTATGCGCGGTGGGACATGGCCGGACATAACGGGATCGACTACGGCGTGGCGTGTGGGACGCCGGTGCTGGCGGCGCACGAGGGGATCGTCGAGCACGGCAGCGATCCAGAGGGGTACGGGACGTATATCCGGGTCGTGAACGGCTATCGGATCACGATCTACGGGCACTTGAGCGCGACCACGGCGGCGCAGGGGCAGCGGGTGCAGGCGGCGGAGCAGATCGGGTTGAGCGGGAACACGGGCAACTCGACAGGGCCGCACCTGCACTTCGGGCTGAAGTGGGTGCGAGGGTGTAACCCGGCATATCGGGACTGGGTTGACCCGGTGCCGTTCCGGTAAGGGCCGTTATCGGAGGAAACTATCGCTCTTGATGCGAGACAAGGGTGGGCAACTGAGGTCCCTGATCGCGGTTGCGATCGTTGGGATCATCACATACTACGCAACGGGAGTGTTCCAGGAGGTCTATGAGCATCGGATACGCTGGGGGCACGTGCAGCCATGCCCGGAGTGCATCGGAATGGCGGCGGTGCTGGACTGTGGGCGGTTGGGTGAGCAGGTCTGGATTGAGGGGCCCGATGGGTGGGAGGGGCCGTTTTTGATAGTGGATTGCAGCAACGCGGCGCACCTGGAGGCGCAGAAGAGGCGCCGGCTGATCGCCGAGGTGGACTGGGAGACAGGAGTGCGCTGGCACATGCGGGCGCCGATCGAGGGCGACATCCGCTGGTCGATGCCGGAGAGGCCGCAAAGCGGGGCGCCGGAGGAGTAGGGGACACGGCGGGGGGACGGTGGCTATTGGCCGCAGGGGGTTACTAGCACGTCTCCCCGCCCCCAGGTCGAGACGCCTCTTGACATAATTGTATCATAACCTGTCAAGTTGGGGAAAGTGATAAGGGTGGAACGCCCTCGGTGACGAACCGGGGGCGCTGCTGTTTTAGGGTTGGTTCCAGTGATCGAGGAGGGCGGCTACGAAATCGTTGACGTTGTAGTCGGTGTCGGAACGGGCCGCCTGGAAGCGTACGGAGATATCGAGGGATAGATGTACCGTTTTGCGTGGTGCGTGGTGCGTGGTGCGTGTAACTGCGGTTACAGGCGAGTCTGATGCCGGGGCGACGGTGATGGTGCTGTTGACGTGGATGGTGATGGGGGCGGGTTGGTCGCCAAGGAGGAGGACGCGAGTGGCGGGAACTGGATTCCCGTCTGCACGGGAATGACGGGGGTCGATGCGGTAGACGGAGGCGTCGGGGGAGACGACGGCGGGGTCGGCGATAAGCTCGGCGACGGCGGGGGGGAGCTCGGGGAGGTTGACGGCGCGGCGCAGCTCGTTGCGGGCGGCCCGGGTGAGGCGGATGTCGCCGTGTTCGTATTTCGACCACCAGGCGATGGAGTAGGCGCTGGCCAGGAGGTCCACGAGGTCGCGCAGGGGGCGGAGCTGGCGCAGCTCGACATAGATGGCCTCGTAGTCGGCGGGCCCCAGGTCATCGGTGGCGGCATGGGCGGTGAGAAGCTGGGTCTGGTAAGCGCTATTATCGGTCATGGGGGATCTCCTTGGGGCTGTAGCGGTAGAGCAACGACGGGCGGCCACCCTTGGGGGACGGGATCCTTTCGACGATCTCCAGGATGCCCAGGAACCTCATGTGGGCGCACCAGCTGGAGGCGGTGGCCGGGGTGGAGCCGGTGCGCTCGATGAGTTGGCGGCTGGTGAAGAGCTCGCCGGGGCTGAGGTGGGCGGCGAAGTTGCGGCTGGTGTAGGTGCGGCAGGCCGTTCCCGCTGCCCCCGGGACTACGGGGAGATAGCCATCGGTGAACTCGCATAGGACGGGCTGCAGTTTTTGGCAGGCGGACCGGCAGACGGTGCTGTGCCGGCAGGATAGGCAGGTGCGAGTGTTGCCGCTGCCTGTGTAGACGGATCCCCAGGTCATGGTGCCCTCCGATTTACGATTTACGATTTACGATTACGGTGAACTGTGACAACTGTGCAAGCCATTTTCTTCGATAGGGGGGGGTGTCTTAAAACGCTGCACAGTTGTCACAGTTGTCACAGTTAAAGGATCTGCACGCCGAAACCACGGTATAGGGCGGGGAGCCCCTCCCCTACTCCTCCAGGGTGTGATCGTTGGCGGCCAGCGCCCAACCGTTGGATGGGTGCTGGCGGCCGTGTGAGTTGACGATCTGGGCGCCGAGCTCCTCGCGGGCGCGGTAGATCATGCGGCGGGAGTAGCCGGCTGCGGCGCCCATCTCAATGAGGGTCTTGGGCTGCATGGGTTCGCCGGCGATAGTCAGGACCTCGATGAGCCAATCGCCGCAGTCATCGCCCTCGGTGGGCTGCTGGTAGCGGGTGGGGGCGTTGGCCGTCCAGTTGAGGCGGACGCCGGCCCCAGGCCCCCCCGACCCCCCGATTACGGGGGGAGTGGAGAAGGTTTCGAAGGCGATGCCCAGGGGGTCGGGGTACTTGCCCAGGTTGGTCTTGATGACCTCCAGGCGGCGGGGGCCGTTGCGATCGGGCTCGGGGCCGGTTTGGATGGTGCTGAGGCCCCAGGCGGTGCGGGCCATGGCGGCCAGGTGACCGGAACCGCGGATCATGTCGATGTCGATGCCGTCCACCAGGGCCATCTGCGAGCCGGAGCCCTTGCGCAGGTGGTGGATCATCAGCAGGCTGAGGCCGTAGGACATGGCCACGGAGGAGAGGTAGCCCATCAGGTCGCGCACATCCTCAACGGCGTTCTCGCCGGAGTCCATGACCGAGCCGAGCGAGTCGATGATCACCAGGGCCGGGCGGATGGTCTGGCACATCCAGGCGAGCTTGTCCTGGTAGCGCGGGGCGGAGAGGTCGATCAGGCAGTCGCCGCGCTCGGGGAGCATCAGGTAGAGGCGGCGGGTGTCCATGCTCCAGCTCTCGGCGCGCTCGTTGAGGATCTGCGGGACGTTTTCGCCTTCGACGTAGACGACGGGCGCCGGGTGGATCACCGAGTCGGGGTCGTCGGGCCAGGCCAGGCCGTGAATGATGCGGCGGGCCAGGTCGAGGGCTACCAGGCTCTTGCCGGTCCCGGGGCGGGCGGCGAGCAGGGAGAGCATGCCGACGGGCAGCCAGTCGGGCCAGAGCCAGGAGACGGGCTGCAGGCCGGCGGCGATCTCTGCGAGGGAGGGGAACGACGTGGGGTGCGGGCCGAACAGGTCGGCGAGCCAGACCTTGCCTGGATCGCCGAAGCGCACGGGGATCACCTGGTGCAGCTCCTGGCGGATGTCCTCGACGGCGGCGTATTCGCCCGGGGTGGGCTGTTCGTATTCGTCGAGGATGGACCAGGCGACGGCTCCGATTTCGGAGAAGTCGTCGGGCTGGTAGGGGCGGGCGGGCGGTTTGCCGGCCAGCCAGTCGAGGATGGCGAGAGACTCTTGTTGTGCGAGCATGGGGGACTCCTGGGATGGGTTGCGTGATGCGTGTTGCGTGATGCGTGTTGCGTGAAAATGCTGCTGATAAGTGGTGTTATCGGAATAGCCGGGCCGTTTGGGGCCGGTCAGGCGCGCAGGACGCGGGTTTCGATCAAACCGCGCAGCTCGGGCTCCTGGTCCATCAGCAGGCGGGCGTAGCGGCTGGTGTAGGAGTTGTCGAGCTTGTAGTCGGAGCCGTCGGTGACGATCGAATAGGAGTAGCGCAGCGTCTCCCAGAGCATTTTGACGCCGATGCGCTTGCGGCCGGCGTGGGCCAGCGGCAGGGCCAGGCTGCGCAGGGCGCGGTAGACCTGGGGGTTGGCGGCGTGGAACTGGTGGAAGCGCTCCTCGATGGGCGCGTCGTCGGGGGCTTCGATGGGCCGGATGGGGGCCAGGTCGAGATCGAGCGGAGGCTGGATGGCGGGCGGTGACTGCACCGGAGCCCCCTCGCAGGTCCAGAGGTATTCGACGACGTGGAAGCCGTGCTGTTGGCCGAAGTTGCGCTTGATGCGGAAAGTGCGCTTGATGTCGTTGGGCACGCCGATCAGGCCGGCGATCTCGGCGCACTCGTCGAGGGATGGCCAGGCGCCAAATATTCCGATGGCCAGGCGCCAATGCTCGGGATCGCTGCGGTCGAGCACTACCGTCCCGGTTTGCATCTTGATGACGGATCGGCCGGTGGGTCCGGCAATGCGGTCAAGGTCCCGAATCGTTTCCTGGATGGTCGTCATGGATCACCTCGTAAGTCGGGATGATGGTGTAGCCATCATCGAGGAAGGCATAGGATTGCGGATTGACGTCTGCCCCCCGTTGCGGTGGGAGCGGCTCGTTCAGCGCCTCGGATAACAGGCGATACACGCTGCCCGGCTGGTAGCTGACTTCCAGCGCCTTGCGGATTGCCTGGCGCAGGCGGGCGTTCTCCGCCTCCAGCGCCACTTTCTCCCAGTACAGGCGAGTGGTTTCTGCGGCATTGGCTAGCAGCGCGTTGGCTAGCAGCTCGACGGTTGGTTGGGTCATGGCAACCTAAACAGCGCGAACGCCAGCAGTCCGTAGAAATAGGCGAACACGATCAGGGCAAACAGCGAGTTGCACGTTGCTTTCATGGCGTTTCTCCCTTCGTCCGTCTAACGGTCGGGTTCACCTGCCGGCGTCTCCGGCGAGGTTTCCCCGATGTCCAAAGTCGGTTGTTGACTGGCCGAGTTGCCGGTCAGGTGGAACCCGTTGTTAGACAACTGAGATAAACCCGCAACCATCCCAGGGGAGAT
>CAYGZC010000298.1:0-7228 GCA_964354225.1 uncultured Chlorobiaceae bacterium
TGAATTCAGTATCAGCTCAATTCCCATCAGCACAAGGATGGCATTCTTCCGCGTGACAACACCGTAGATGCCAAGCGAAAACAGAATCGCACTTATAATGAGGTAATGTGTTAGTCCAACTTGCATATCAATTCAAAAGTAAAAATTCAAAAATTATTTCTGTCAAATGTTATCTCGGCGCGCAATCATTACTGCACCAATCAGGGCAACCAGAAGCACAACAGAAGCAACTTCAAACGGCAGCAGATAAGTTGTCATGAACATCTCGCCAAGGGAGTATGTTGTGGTTGAAACTTCCGGAACACTTTGAACTATCTTCCAATCTGTGACATAGAAAATTCCGCACAGTGAGCCGGCAGTCATCGCGACAAGTAATGACGCCGGGAGAGTTTGTACAGTTCCTGTTTTAATATCAACATTGATAACCTTATTCGTCAGCATCACTCCGAAGAGCAGCAGAACGAGGATACCACCAACGTAAATCAGAAGTTGTGCAACCGCAATAAAATCGGCATTCAAAAGAATATATATGCCCGCAACTCCGAAGAATGTAAATAAAAGCGAGAAGGCTGAATAAATTATATTACGGGAGAAAACGACAATTCCTGCCGAGACCAGCGTTATAATTGCAAAAAAATAAAATATTATGTCAAAAAGACTCATGGCTGAAAAACTATGTTGTTTTATCTGACGTTGGTGTTGACGGTTTGGATGCGGAAGCGTCGGCTTTCTTAGCCGTTTGTTCCTTTTCGTATTCCGCTACTCTAATTTCTATATCCTGAATTTCTTCAGGTGTTAATGTCACATAATTATAAACCAGATTATTTCTGTTGAACTCAGAGAATTCATATACATCCGTCATGTAAATGCAATCTGTCGGACATGGATACACACAGAGTCCGCAGTAGCAACATTTAGCAATATCAATATCAAACCTCGTTACCCAAAGTTTCTTCTTAAGTCCTTTCGACGTGTATCCTAAGTCGTCTGTAGGAAGAGCTTTCTCTGTTTCAATTTCGATGCAGCATACCGGACATGCTAATTCACACTGTTCGCATCCAATACAGTCATCCATGTTGACATAGAGACGATTGCGCACACGCTCGGGAAGTTTTATTTTTACATCAGGATATTGGATCGTTACGGCTGGAACAAAAAGATGTCCGAACGTAACTTTCATTCCGATAAGGACTGTCCAGATTGATTGAAATATATCTCTAAAATATTGTCTCATGATTTTCGATCTATGATTATAGCATCATCCATAATCCAACACCGATGATGCACGCAAATGCCCACGGGGTTAATACTTTCCACGACACATACATTAACTGGTCAACTCTTAGACGCGGCAAGGTCCATCGCAGCCACATTTGAATAAACACGAAGAACATTCCTTTCGTGAGGAACCAAAAAACACCCCAGATAGGTCCGCTCAGGAAACCGCCGAATGGACTGTTCCATCCACCAAAAAATATTGTGGCGGCAATTGCTGAAACAGCAAACATGTTCACGAATTCTGCCAACATGAACATTGCAAATTTCATCCCGCTGTATTCAGTGATATAACCGGCAACCAGTTCGGATTCAGCCTCGGGAATATCGAACGGCGTGCGGTTTGTTTCTGCAAGCGAAGCGACAAAGTAAATAACGAATGCTACGAAGATAAAAGGAAATTTTTTGAAGATGAACCAATGCCAGAACCAGCCGGTTTGCATTTGGTTGATTTCCTGAAGATTCAAAGTTCCAGCTATCATTACTACGGCGAGTATAGCAAGAACCGTAGGAATTTCATAACTCACAATTTGCGCAACCGAGCGCATCGCACCGAATAACGACCATTTGTTATTCGACGACCACCCCGCCATCAAAATTGCGACTACTGTTATGGATGAGACAGCAATAATATAAAAAAGACCGATATTTGCATTGCTGCCGATGTAAGAACTGCTGAATGGAATTACCGCATAAACGGCATACGCACCAATGAACATAAGATAAGGAGCGAGTGTATGAAGTTTTCTATCCGCTGCCGCTGGAATTATATCCTCTTTCTGAAGTAGTTTTAACATATCGGCAATCGTTTGAGCCCATCCGTGCCAGCCGCCTGTACGCATTGGACCGAGCCGGTCTTGCATATGTGCCGAAACTTTTCGCTCCAAATAAATTACTACTAACGCATATGGGATTATCCAGACCAAAGGTACAATTGCCATCACACCATATACGAAGATATCATGATCAAGTATGTTTCTAAGGAGTTGTTCCATCTTCTTTACCGATCAACCTCTCCCAGAACAATATCAAGACTGCCCGCAATAGCTACGATATCAGCTAGCATGTGACCGCGAGAAATTTCAGGAATTACGCTTAAGTTCACAAAACAGGGTGAGCGACCTTTCACGCGATACGGACTTCCACTTCCATCACTTACAACATAGAAACCAATCTCACCACGAGCCGATTCTGTTCGCACATAAACATCGCCCGGATTGGGTCGGATTCTCTTAGGGATTGCTGATGTAACTTCACCATCCGGAATCTGATCGAGCGCTTGCTCAACAATATTCGCGCTCTGTTCCATTTCTCGTATGCGAACCATATAACGATCCCAACAGTCGCCGACCTTTCCCATCTCACCTTTTCCTACTTGAGGTTCCCACTCAAACCTATGATAGATGGAATATGGATCATCACGGCGAAGATCAAAATTTACACCCGACCCTCTGAGAACAGGACCTGAACAAGCATAATTAATCGCGACATCAGGTGGCAAAACACCGACGTTTGCAGTTCGTTTAATAAAAATTTCATTATAGCTCAGAAGATCGTTATACTCTTTAATTTTCGGTCGGAAGTATTTACAGAAATTTTTTGCCTTATCAATAAATCCTGGTGGAAGGTCGTGCGACAAACCGCCGACCCACATATAGTTATAAAGTAATCGGGCACCACAAGTCATCTCGAAAAGATCGAGGATTCGTTCGCGGTCACGGAACATATAGAGGAATGGTGTGAATGCCCCAATATCAAGTCCATAAGTTCCTGCGGCAATCAGGTGCGAAGCAATACGCTGTAGCTCAGCCATGATAACGCGGATATATTCGACACGTTCGGGAACTTTGATGCCAAGTAATTTCTCGACTGCTAAAACATATCCGAAATCCATATTCATCGCAGCGCAGTAATCCATCCGGTCAACATACGGAACGACCTGTTGGTAATTCGTCATCTTCTCCGCATGTTTTTCGAAACAGCGGTGGAGGTAACCGATATGAGGAATTACATCGATAACGATTTCACCATCAACAACTAATTCGAGACGAAGCACCCCATGAGTTGATGGATGCTGCGGTCCCATATTGAGAACCATTTCTTCTGTTCGAACAGGTCGACCAGTGGATGTTTTAATGTGAGTTGTAGGTAATTCTGTCATTTTAATTAATAGGGGACTTTCATTCCCTGATACAATTCCGGAACTTCATAATCTTTCTGTAAAGGATGCCCTTCCCAATCGTCAGGCATCATTATTCGGCGCAAATCAGGATGATCAAGAAATTTAACACCAACAAGGTCATATGCTTCACGCTCATGCCAGTTTGCAGTCTGCCATACTAAAGCTACCGATGGAACTTCTGCTTTATCTTTTGGTACTTCAATTTTTAAATTGAGTTTGTGTTTCTTCTTCATCGAAAAAATATTATACACAACGCCAAGCGTTCCTTTTCCATAATCCATGCCACTTAAACACATCAGATAATCGAATTGTAAATCAACATCGTCGCGGAGATAAATTGAGATATCTTTAAGATATGCAGGTGCAACCTTGATGTATGGATCAACTGCACCTTCAATCTTTACCTCGAGGATTGCATCGGGGAATTGTGTTTTCAGTTTATCGGAAATTTCTTGCAGGATCATAAACGTTCCTCCGTTTTCTTTACCAAACTTTCTGAGCGAATTTTTTCTTGAAGCTTTATGATACCTTCCAATAATGCCTCGGGCCGTGGGGGACAACCGGGGACATACACATCAACTGGAACAACACGGTCAACGCCTTTAAGAACGTGGTAGCCGTGTTCCCAGTAAGGTCCGCCGCAATTCGCACAGCTTCCCATTGACAATACATATCGAGGTTCCGCCATCTGATCATAAAGTTTTTTTATTCGGCTTGCCATTTTCAATGTCACTGTTCCCGCAACAATCATTACATCTGCCTGACGTGGAGTAGCACGGAAGAATATTCCAAAACGATCAAGATCATAATGCGATGCACCCGTTGCCATCATCTCGATTGCACAACATGCTAGCCCGAATTGCATGGGCCACATCGATGAAAGACGTGCCCAATTCAACAGGTTGTCCATTGATGTGATTATTACATTACTATTATTAAACTGTTTATCTAAAAGACCCATAATTATTAAAAATTCTTATCAACTTTGGGAAATACTTGCTTGCGAGATTTTACTCTTTTCCAGTTTTGGGTATAACTGGTGCGGGTTTATCCCACTCCAAATCACCCTTCACCCAAACGTAGGCATAACCGATAAGGAGTATTGCGAGGAAGATCATCATTTCGATGAAAGCAAACATACCCAACTTCTGAAAAATTACTGCCCATGGGAATAAGAAGACAACTTCGACATCGAAAATTAGAAAAATAAGAGCAACTACGTAAAAACGGATGTTGAATTTTACTATTGCATCGCCAACCGGAGTTTCGCCACATTCATAAGTCGAAAGCTTTTCTGGATACCAGCGATGGGGTCGAATCAACCATGCCACGATTAATCCCGCAGCTACAAAGATAATCCCGATAAGGAAAAAAAATAAGATTCGACCGAATTCCGTGATCATGACACCATTAAAATTTGCAGAATAAAACAGGATTAATTTAAAATCGACATCAATTTAGAAAATTTTTCCAAGAAAGTCAAAAAGCTATGCAAATTTGATTTTATTTGAGAATTACTTATTTTCATTCAATTAACAAACCTATTAGTAGAAATTGTAGAAGGAAAATCTCTATGCTCACCCGTCGAAATTTCTTTAAGATTATCACTGCAAGCGGAATTGGTGCTGTAGTGCTGCCCCAATCGATTCAAAAAATGTTTGCCCAAGTCTCATCAGAAGAAAAACCAGCAACAAATATCAAGGATGCGCTGAAACATCCGCGAACAGCAAACTCGATGCCCGGCAAGTTTCCGGGAAAGGTTGTGCAGGTTTATCACGACAAATGTATCGAGAAAAATAAATTTGATCCTAACACTATTGACGACATGGTGAAAAGTGGAATGTTAAACTTGACGGGTGCAAAAGATATCTCAGACGCATGGCGAATGTTTGTGTCTCCAAAAGAAATTATAGGACTTAAAGTCAATCCGGTTGCCGGCACCCTGCTATCAACCAGTTTAGAAATCACGCAGGTTATTATTCAACAAATGGAAAAGGCAGGTATCCCCAAAAAGAATATTGTCATCTGGGATAGAAGAGAATTTGAACTTCACGAGGTCGGTTTCACAGAAAAAAAATTTCCAGGAATAAAAATCATCGGTACGGAACGAAAAGACAACAAGGATTCATTCTATGACGCCAAAGGAAAACTTTACGGCGAGGAAATGATAGATAAAGAGTGGTACTATCTGGCAGAAGCGGAAGAAAAGTACGACGCCGAAACTCTTCCCTATATGATTAACGAGGGAAAGTATTCGTACTTCTCGAAAATAGCAACACAGCAGGTGGACAAGATTATAAACGTACCGATATTAAAGAATGCTGGCTCATCAGTAACGCTGTGCTTAAAGAACCTCGCATACGGCAGCATTTCAAATACTGGCAGATTGCATAAAAAACTTTGGGCAGAGACGTGTGCCGAGGTATGTGCATTTCCACCGCTGCGAGATAAAGTTGTTTTAAACGTAGTCGATGGAATTAAGGGCTGTTATAATGGAGGTCCCGGTGCAAATCCACAATTCATAACTGAGTTCAAAAGCGTGTTAATTGGCAGCGATCCGGTCGCTGTTGACAGAGTGGGCTATGAAATTATTTTGAAGAAACGAATAGAAGAAAAAGTACAGAAAGAGGATTCACCAAAAGGACGGAAATTCTTGGAGCTTGCTCAAAGTCTTCAGCTTGGTATCGCTGATTTAGATAAAATCGAGCTTAAAAAAGTAAATTTGTCTTGAAATCAAAATCTCGTGAACGTATATAAGAATTCGATGAAACGCTCCAGGCAATATTTGATTACAATCTTGTTATTTGCTGCTCATGTTGCATATGCCCAAGACATTCTACCAGAATTGAAACCGGCAGATTTTCCGGATGGAAAAATAACTCGTACGGAATACTTCGACGGCAGCTCCCTCTGGGGTTACATCAATGGCGGTGCTGATATTTACATGGAATATGGATTCGTTAAAGCTCTCGTACAGGAGATACAACTGCATCAGCATCAGTTCAAAATCGAAATTTATCAGATGAAAGATGAAGAAGCGGCTTTTGGCATCTATTCAGTCTCGATTCATAAATGTTCGGGAATGGATTCGCTTACAAAATTTAGCTGCTTAAGTCCGTACCAACTTCAAATGGCTAACGGAAGATTCTACACTTCAATAATCAATAACAATGGAACTTTAGAAGAGCAGGTTATCAGCCAACAGATTGCTCGAAAGATAATCAATAAATCGAATGAGAAATCTTATCCTCTACCCTTATTATTTATGGATAAAGCATTTATCCCTTACCAGAAAGATTTGAAGTTCTTCAGAGGAAAGTTAGGAATCCAAAATGGCTTCCCGCAATGGCAAGATTTGTTTGAAGAAATGGAAAACTATGCGCTCTACTTCCTTCCGATAGATCTTAAGGAAGGTAGTATACACATTGCCCAAATTCAATTTTCAACAGAATCGGATAAGAATTTATTCTATAATAAGCTGAAAATTGTACCTCAGAAAAAAATATCATATTGGCAAACAACAGATAAAGGCATCATCAGGGTTGTTAAGGAATTAACTCCGCTAAAAATTAATTACATTGAATCTGACCTGAAGTCAGATAAATTCAAGACTTACAAAAAAATCATTCAATAGCAAATTATAAGAATAAATCGATATCTGAATAAAAAAGCCGATCCAAAAATCTCTGAATCGGCTTTCGATTTTGATATAACTTATATCTTACATCTTAAATCCAACCACGTCATTTCAGAAGTATCATCCTCTTCACG
>CAYGZC010000299.1:0-6891 GCA_964354225.1 uncultured Chlorobiaceae bacterium
TAATCTAAAACGATTACATTCGGCATTGGAGTATAGACCACCGATTGAATTTGAAAATGATTTTTTTAATTCACATAATGTTAACAACTGTTTCACCTTAACTCATGAATCTACTGTCTCAATTTAGGGGTTCACTCCACAATCCAGTCAAGTGGAACAACAAAAGAACTCCGTAGCATTTACTTCACTGATGCTGATACAGGAATTGCTGTGGGATGGTATGACATAATTCTTCGGACTACTGATGGTGGTACAAGTTGGACGAGCAAGTCAATCGGAACGGGGGATTGGTTCTATAGCGTCTCATTCATAGATGCCAGCAAAGGATGGGTAGTAGGATCTATTGGCACAATTCTTCATACCACAGATGGTGGTGCAAGTTGGACAAGCCAATCAAGCGGAACATGGCCGGATCTATATAGCGTATCCTTCACCGATGGCAACACGGGAACGGCGGTGGGATATGATGGAACAATTCTTCGAACCACTAACGGTGGCGCTCTGTGGACAATGCAAATCAGCGGAACGACGACGAGGCTTTTTGGAGTTTCCTTCATCGATGCCAACACTGGAACGGCGGTGGGAGATGGGGGAACAATTCTTCGAACCACTAACGGCGGCGCTCAATGGACAAGCCAAATGAGTGGGACGACGCAACATATCTGGAGTGTCTCCTTCACCGATGCCAACACAGGAACGGCGGTGGGATGGTATGGCACAATTCTTCGCACGAACACCGGAGGGGTTACTGCAGTTGAAGAGTATGAGAGTGCCGCCATCCCAGCAGGTTTTTCCTTAATGCAGAACTACCCAAATCCTTTTAACCCCAGCACAACAATTCGCTACGAGTTGCCGAGAGAATCTTACGTGACGCTGAAAGTTTACAACGTTCTCGGTCAAGAAGTAGCGACGCTGGTAAACGAGAAGCGAGAAGCGGGAAGGTATGAGGTTGAGTTTGACGGAGCAATGCAACCGAGCGGACTATACTTCTATCGACTTCAAGTAGGCACATATATTGAAACGAAGAAATTTTTACTCTTGAAATAACATGTGTTCGCTCATAAGATATTATACAACATCATCGAAAATTAAATATCAAATTTTAAAAAATCTATTTTTATAATTATTTATGAAAGGATCATACAATGAAAAAATATTATGTGGTTAACATCTTCATGACTGCATTCATAATGAGCACTACTTTTGCTCAAGTAGGTGTGTTCAAAATTTGTGCAGGGAAAAATATTGGAGTGGAAAAATTACAAGGAGGTATGCGATTTATACCACAATACGACCAGGGAGACATGAATGAGATAACTGATACATTGAATCTGCGTATTAACGTAGAAGGAGGATATAGTTATCGGATAGCGAAGGTCAGTGAAAATATACCACCTGGTTTGAAAGAATATGCGGATAAATTAAAAAGTGGATTTAATGTAGCCGCAAACATTTCATATTTTTTAGGCGTAAAATCTGGTTTGTGCTTAAATTATAATCGTTTTTCGACCTCTAATTCAATGTCAGTATTATATGACGGGGGCGCTGGTAAAATGGAAGACAATATTACTATATCTTACTTCGGTATGGGATTGGCGGTAAGAGATATATTCAATAATGGGAAAATTTTTTTAATTGCTAATATTTCGATGGGTTATTGCTCCTACAACAACGACGGAAAACTTATTTATCCTATTCAAATTGAAGGTTCCACTTATGCGTACTCAGGATTATTAAACTTAGATTTTATGGTGAGTCGTAACTGGGCATTGGGTTTTGGGATTTCATATTTAGGTGGTACCCTAAAGGACGCAACTGTAAATGGGCAAAGTGCTAACCTCGGTGAGGAAAATTTATCCAGGTTAGATTTTAATGCTGGTGTCAGATATTATTATTAGCTTTTAATCAATGGTCATTAATCTCAATATTAATCATGTTATGATTACGTTCGTCAGGTATTTCGCGGTATGTCAGTAAGGATTGATCGACTATAGATCGCAATATATAAATCAACAATTACAAAAAAAATTATTCATTATACTATCGATATTAGAAAAAGCTTCTATTGTTGCGATGAGTTGTTTGAATGTGTAACTTACTTTTATGTGTGATATAAGTTTGGACGTGAGTCGCACATCTGAACTTGAAGGTTAGTTGCACAGGATGAAGGTGTTATCATTTTTTAAATTATTTAGTAGAAGGAAAATTATATGAATAAAAACAAAAATATTTTGTTTAGATTGACAAGTATTATCTTGGTTCTATATTTATTACCTATGGTATTCTTTTCCCAAATTTATGAATTATTTGCCCAAGAGGTAAATATAAACAATGAGATGAATTCAACCTCAATTGTATATGATACAACCAAGCAGCAATATAAACCGAGGATAAGTTGGCTCTACGGCTTCAATAAAAACAACCATAAAAGTATCATGGGATCATTCACAACAACTGGAATGTCGGAGCTGCGGTTGGGTCGTGAATTATTAATGTTCGATTCACTTGCGCCTCAAATACTTCGATATTATTTTACTTACACCTCTCTCTGCAATAACCTAAACCAGATAGGGGAAAGCCCGTCAACCGGCAAGATTCACACCGATCTATGGAGGGTGGGATTTGGAACCGAAACTGGCTACGGTTACGAAATCAATAAATCATCTGTCGTCATGTATAACGATGTAGGGATGCAATTGGTATGGTTGAAACCTATCGATTATGTCGTCAATCAATCAGATAGTACAATCCTTGCACCTTTTAATAGAAGAACAATGGCTGGCACCAATACTAAAAGTGGAATAGAAATCCGGTTTGTGCCATATGTTACGGCTGATCTCGGGTTTGAGCGTGCTGCTATATATTCGGGAGAATCGTTCTGGAAATTGTTGGGTAGTTTAATTATCGAACTTGGGGGACATATTTTAATTGATGAATCCATCAACTTATTGAAAGAGACATCTCCCAGAAGTGTTCCGATAATTAATATAATAGTGAAAAGTGGTTTTTCTTTTGGTTTATACGAATTGCGTCGGAGTCAGATGTACTGGCCCTTTGAGTCTAATCCCCCATTCATGATTGACTCATTTAAAATCGGACTAGTACTTACTTATTAAATAACCAAAACAAGATTATAATTAATTAAAGGTGTCGTCATGAATAAACGGAATATACTAATTGCTTCACTGGTAATTTTTTGCAGTGTGCTAATGGGATGCGGTAACTCGGCTGTTATAATGACTCCCGATTACAATAAATTTATCGATCCTTCTGATCGGTTTAAAAGGGATAATATCCGAATAGACACTGTAATAGATAGACGTAGTACTCCATCCAATCAAATCGGGACTGCTCAAGTGGGTATGCTCAATCAAGAGGTACCATATTTACTTACAATCAGTGCCAATAAATTTGTTAAAACTGCATTGGATAAATTAATCGTAAAGGAGACTTCGGAAAAACCTCAATTTCCAATAATCGTTTTTATTGATTCACTCGAGGTTGGCGAGGAATCTACTGTTTTCTCTGGTGAGATCGGATATTTCGATTGCCATCTTTTATTTGCGTATCAGCATAGTAAGGACTCAATTGAATGTAAATCTTCAAAGGTTAAGAAATCCAAGACATCAATTATCGATATTACTAATTCTTTAGAAGGTCTTGTGTACGAAGGCATAAATGAATGTGCTAAGGATTTTATAGAGAATTATTGGGATAAGGAAGCTATTAGATACACGGAAAGTATGGATTCATTACTTAGATCTGAAATGATTGAAGAAGCGATTCATGGGATTAAAATAGAATATGCAAAAGATGTAAGTCCATCATCAAAAGATTTAAAAAAGATCGAGAAGTACATTCCACCTCCGAACGATCCTTCTATTATTTTCGAAGGTGGTTTTGGAATAGGATTACCGTATGGAGCATTAGGTTTCCGAGGTTCTGTGGGTAATAGTTTAATCATGGGCGAATTTGGTATCGGCGATTATCCGGTTTCACCCAAAACTTGTTTTTCAATCGGTGGCTCGGTACATTTTCTTGATCGGTACAATTGGATACATCCAAAGGTTACATGTACTTATAGTTCTCATGCGGCAACATTAGCGTATGAATTAACTGATCAACAGGACAAAGTTGTAGAAGAGATTAGCGAATCTTTTAATGGAATAGGTATTTATGCTGGTTGTGACATCCGCTTTGCAAGCGATGGAAACTGGTTTTTAGATTTGAATGCGGGTTGGCGTTTTCCTTTTGTTGGTAATAGTGGAGTTGAAAAGAGAGATAATGAGATTCTTCAAGATTTAAAAAATCGTGGCTACGAATTAGAAGACAAGTCGAAAGCATGGAAGAACCTTACTATATCACTTGGCTTAAACTATGTAATCGGAAGGAGCTTAATGCTTGTAACGGAAAGATAAATTATCGCGATAATAAAGATGACAAGGATAATTAATGGAAAAATATTATAAAGTACTTAATAATACAAGGAGAAGGCACCATGAAATACTTACTAACTATCATTAGCATTATCGTTGTTAACCAATTTCTTTATGGTGACGATATCTATTTCAAAAGCGGCTATATTTTCAAAAATATAATCGTTAAAGATACAATCGATAGACGCATTAATGTAATTATCGATGACAGCTTAAGGTCATTCCCACTTTCAACTGTCTATCGAATCGTGAAACGCGAGTATAACCCAGAAAATAAAATGAATGTTGAAAAATTTTCGCCATCCTCAATAATAGAAAATGATACGGTGGAAATAAAAAGTATTTCGGAAAATAAAAAGTCTGACACAATTCAACGTACTTTGAAATCAGTTGATTCACTTAGAGTAAGAATAAATATTGAAGGTGGATATAGCTATCGGACAGCGAAGGTTGCTGAAAATGTTCCGACTGGTTTCAAGGACTATGTTGAAAAATTAAAAAGTGGATTCAATATCGCAGCAAATTTAGGATTGTTCGTTTGGGAACATTATGGTATCTGCATCTATTTTTCACGATTTACGACCTCCCATTCGGTTAATAATATTTTAGTCTATGATCAAGTTAATGACAAAATACTTGGACCTGGAAAGATAGAAGATAATATTACTGTTTTATTTTATGGAATAGGTTTAACACAAAGATTGGCTTTACGCGAAGATATTATATTAATAGGTCAAGGGATAATTGGACAAGCGGATTATACTGATGAAGGGCAGTTAATTGATAATGATATAGAAATTAAGGGTTCGTCATTTGCGTTTACTGGTTTATTGGGACTTGACTTTAGATTTTTTAATAATATTGTATTTGGTTTAAATGTATCATATCTAATCAGTACGGTAGATGCTGATGTGACCAAGCCATTGCTCGCTGGAATCAATATCAAAGAAAATTTGAATAGATTTGACTTTAACGTGGGAATAAGAATTTATCATTAAGAGTTTCTTACTAATGAGAAAGAAATGTCTACGGAATAAATGCAGCAGTGCTAGTGAACGTAAAAAGAGAAACCGAAAAGTATGAAATACCATTTCATTGATCTAAATTACAAAGCAATGTGTACTACTATCGACTTTAGACAGATCATTTTGATGAAAACAAGAAAAAAAATTTCATGAAATAATCTCGAATGACATTGATTCTACAATAAAATAGGAGTAAATATGAAACGTGTAATGATGTTTAGTTTGTTAATTGGCATTTTCGCCTGTTCACTTTGTGCACAAAGCGGATTCCCAACATTTCATACACAAAACAATTTTTTACTCACCTCGCCCGGTGCACTGAAATATGGTCTATATGGATTCGATAATCCGGCGCTTCTCACATATTTGCATCAACCCGATTTTATGTTTACATGGTCTGATGCCAGTGACAAGTGGAATGACTTCAACCGCTGGGGTTTTTTCGCTGCTGTTCCTCATTTAGGATTTGGTTTAGTACATGAGAAGGCAGGTGCTTCCAGCATAACCGATTACAAGTTATCGACTGGATTTGGAAATATGTCTGCCAGTTTCGGTATGGCATACGGTTGGTCAGGAGGTAATAAGAATCTTTTCCACCGCACTAATGTTCTCACTCTCGGTTCGTTATTCCGACCGATGGAATATCTTTCAGTCGGTGTGATAGGTTCGGCTGCATCGAGAGGTAACAGGAAAGAAGCTATTGTGGATGTTGCTGTGCGTCCACTCGGAACAGAGTTAGTAACACTTTTTTCCGATTATGCAATCGAGAATTACCAATCGTTGAAAGATGGGGCTTGGAGTGTTGGTACCGCTATAGAAATGATTCCGGGGGTACGTGTCACCGGACGATATTTTGATACCAAAGCTTTTACCATCGGACTTCAATTCAACTTCGGTAATCTCGGAATCAGCACTCAATCATATTACAACGACAAGAGTAAATATAGTTATCAATCGTATGGTATACGCTTAGGAGCGTACGATCGGACGCTGTTTGGAACAAAGATTTTTCCGCAAGAGAAATACCTCGATATGAATCTTCTTGGTCCTATCAAATATCAGCGTTATAAATTTTTCGACGGTGCTAACACCCTCGCTTCACTCCTTGAACAAATAAAAGCCGCGAAAGATGATCCAAGTATACGAGGAATTGCAATCAATACATCGGGGATGATGGGAAATCGGGAAATGTATTGGGAGATCCGTGAGCAGTTGAAAGATTTTAAATCTGCCGGGAAGCGGGTTGTGATTTTTGTAGATCGTCCAAATATAGATGTTTATCACTTCGCATCTATTGCTGATAAAATCATTATGGATCCTACAGGAAGCTTGACGCTTGAAGGTTACATTATGGGCAGAACATATTTAAAAGGAACTTTCGAAAAGTTGGGTATCGGTTTTGACGAGCTGAGATTTTTTAAATATAAATC
>CAYGZC010000300.1:0-3800 GCA_964354225.1 uncultured Chlorobiaceae bacterium
GCTCGATGTTCTCGAACAATTCAAGGACAATTCAAAACTTTGCCGTTATCTCGATATACCTGTTCAACATGTGTCTGATTCAGTGCTAACTTCAATGCGTCGTGGAATTAATTCGAAGGAGTTGCGCAATTTAATTGAGCATATCCGGGTGAAAGTTCCGGGAATTGCGCTGCGAACCACGTTAATCGTTGGATATCCGGCTGAAGGTGAAAAGGAATTTGAGGAGTTGCGAAAATTTGTCGATGAGATGCAGTTCGAACGGCTTGGAGTTTTTGCCTTTTCTCAAGAGGAGGATACAACCGCTTATCCGCTCGGAGATCCCGTTCCTCAAGCAGTAAAAGAAGAGCGTCTGAAAATAATTATGGAAACACAAAGCGAGATTTCTTTCAGGAAAAATCAACGGCTCATGGAAAAGACAATTCGAGTACTCGTTGATCGGAAGAAAGGAGATACAGCAATTGGACGCACCGAATATGATGCCCCTGATATTGATAATGAAGTTACAATCCACAATGCTGATGGTATTGCCGCTGGAGATTTTTGTAGTGTTAAGATAGTTGATGCAGAAGCATACGATATGTTTGCGATCTCGGCGAACACGGATATTCCTATAGTAAATTCTGTTCCAATAATTGAGACAATATAAATCGATGAATATTAATAAAATATTATTGCTCCTTCTTGTGGTTGTAATTGTTCCAGTCGGGTTCTTACATTCGCAGTCGGATGAGTTTCTACCTGAGCTTGTAGGTACACCGCGATTCTATTTTGACGCAATCAGTTTGGAGTCCGGTGAGCTGGGGGTCAGTCGAATGGATGTTTACATTGAGGTACCGTACGAAGCACTCCATTTTTTCAAGCTCAACGACGCGTTCAGATCGAGTTACGACATAACCATCAATATATACGATTCGGTGGAAACGCTGATCAACGAAAAGTGGTGGACTGAAAAAATTGAGACAAAAGATTATAACGAGTCGGTTTCACCAGCCCGAAGCAACCTAAGTCATCAATCTTTCATGTTAATTCCGGGGAAATATTTTATTGAGGTGCAGCTTAAAGATAACGAAACTCAAAAAGTAACACGATTGAAACGGAAAATCAATGTCAGGAATTATTTTTCTCCTAAATTTAGCATCAGCGATATTCTGATCGCCAGCCGAATCGAGATGGATTCGGGTAAAATAGTTGTATTCCCGAATATTAGTGGTAATGTTGGTGCATTGCGAGATAGTTTTTATATCTTTTTTGAAATGTATAATCCAATCTCCGCTGATTCTGCTAAAATTGTTGTCACCATCCATAATGTAAAAGGTGATTCTATTAATAGGGATTCTTTCATGTACGAACTTGGGTCACTGAAAAAATCCTGCTTTTATCAAATTACAACTTCTCAGTTTATCGCTGGTGATTATTTGCTAGAGGTTAGAGTTGTTCCTAAACTCGGGTCAAGTGGTTTTTCAGACGAGCTAAGTGCAATTGCCACGCGGTCGTTTGTTATTCGTTGGCGCGGTTTGCCGCTGTCGATCTCTGACTTTGATCTTGCAATCGACCAGATCCAATACATCTCGAGCAGAGATAAACTTGATGAGATAAAAAAAGCATATCCGGAGCAGAAAAAAGAATTGTTCCGTGATTTTTGGAAGAAGAAAGATCCAACCCCGAATACTGAGCGCAACGAGCTGATGGAAGAATATTATTCGCGGGTACAATATGCGAACAAACATTTTGGTCATTATATCGATGGCTGGAAATCTGATATGGGAATGATTTACATTATTTTTGGTGTCCCCAGCAATATCGAGCGGCATCCATTCGAGATGGGTTCGAAACCATACGAGGTATGGACGTACTACGAGCTTAATCGAGAATTTATTTTTGTTGATGTCAGTGGATTCGGTGATTACCGTTTACAAAATCCGCTTTGGGATATATACCGAACACAACCTCGATAACTTCAACGGTGGGGTATCATGCAGCGTTTTTCGATTAGTATTTGCATGATATTTTTCTGTTCATTCACAGCTCAATCAGATAGTACAATTGTCCGATCAATATACTTCACCGGCAATCAGATATTCAGCAGCAGGCAGCTCTCCGATGTAATGATTCTTAAACCGCCCACAATTTTTTCTGTACCCCAAATATCGCGAGATATGGAATCTATTCTCCAGCTCTATCATCAAAATGGTTATTACATTGCCGATGTTCGTATTGATTCCTTCATATATTCTACCGATAGCACCGATCTTGATGTTAGAATAAATATTTTTGAAGGTGATCAAGCCAGAATCGATAGTATTACCTTCTTAGGCAATATTAATTTTACCAACCAAGAAATTCTCCAACATCTCGATACACAATCCGGAGATGTCTTTGTTCCGAGTGTGCTTGAAAATGATATCAATACTCTTCTTTCATTTTACGAACAGAGAGGGTATCCATTTGCGAAAATTGAGGTGTCCAATATCTCTAACATCAAAAATAAGACAACAAAGTTGCGTATAGATATTTTAATTGATGAAGGTCAGTTGGTTACTATCGATGAAATTAGGGTTGCCGGAAATAAATTAACGAAGGAAGGTGTCATTGTTCGTGAGACGCGATTAAAGATGCACGAGTCGTATAATCAAGAAAAGATTGATAAAATTCCTTCTCGCTTGAATCTATTGAATATCTTTTCAAACGTTGAACAACCCGAGCTTTACACAACATCGACAGGCGGAGGGTTACTTATTAAAATTGAGGAAGGAAATACAAATACTTTCGATGGTATTGTTGGTTACGCTCCCGGAAGGACAAGCGGGGTAAATGGCATAGTTACAGGAATGGTAAATATTTCAATGAGAAATCTCTTCGGTACTGCCCGCAAGCTGAATATCCGTTGGCTGCGCGATGAGCTTCAGTCTCAAGAGGTTGGATTGCAATACGTCGAGCCATGGGTATTCGATTATCCTGTCAATCTGAGCGGCAGTTTCAACCAGCGAAAACAAGATACGAATTATGTTCGACGTGCGTATGAAGTAAAAGCCGATTTGTTGCTCACAGAATCTCTCACGCTTGGCGGGCTTTTTAATCAAGAGAATGTTATTCCAACCGGTTCAACAAATGCAGTGTTAAGAAGCCGGACGATTACAACAGGATTAGAAATTCGTTACGACACTCGAAATGATTTTCTCAGCCCGACAAACGGCATCGACTACCGAAGCGGATATCAGATTGGCATCAAGAAATTTTCAAATCAGGATGTAACAGTTCAACGTGTTTATATTGATGCTGATTTCTTCGCAACAACGTTCCAGCGACAGGTGGTTATGTTGGGATTACATGGTAGAAGTCTTTCGAGCAGCAAAATCGAGTTAAGTGATCTTCACCGCTTCGGTGGCACAAACACCCTTCGTGGTTATCGTGAAAATCAGTTCCTTGGTTCCCGGATTACTTGGACCAATGCTGAGTACCGCTTCCTTCTGACTCGTCGATCTTTCTTTTTTGGTTTTTTTGATACGGGCTATTATTTTCTACTTGGCGATGAGAAACAAAATACTTCATCCTCGCAAAAGATTAAGTATGGATACGGTGTTGGTATCCGGCTCGAGACTGCAATAGGAAATATTGGTGTTAGTTTTGCGTTTGGGGAAGGTGATTCATTCTTGCAGGGGAAAATTCATATTGGGTTGATAAATGAGTTTTAAATAATATGATTAGTCTCGATTATGAAAAAAAATATTGGGATAATGGCAAGCGTTACATCGCCGGTGTAGATGAAGCAGGGCGAGGTCCGCTTGCTGGACCGGTGGTAG
>CAYGZC010000301.1:0-3702 GCA_964354225.1 uncultured Chlorobiaceae bacterium
CCAAGTGCAGTATATTTGAACTAATTTCGCATCATTACCAATCGCTTCTCCATACGATTTTGTCCTTTCAAACATTTCATACGATCGATCATGCTGACCTGCGGCTTCGAATGATTCAATCTGTCTGATCATTAACTCAACCTTTTTATTCGACTTGAAAATGATACTATCAATAAGTGTCATTTCAACCAGAACACGAAATTCTTGATCGTACTTTCCGAGTTTGTGGCACGCTTCAGCCACAAGTGAAAGCCCACTGTAAAGATCGGAAGAATCAGAAAAAACCCTCGCTGTTGCTGCCGCATCGTTTGCTGTTGCTAACGCCGATGAATTCTCGTTCATCAGAAAGTGAAACCTTGCTAGGGCAAGTTTCTGTTTACGCTCCACTTTTTGATTTCCCGTCAACCGGGAATATTGAACTGCCTTCTTAAAGTCTCCCAAGGCACTATCGTATTGCCCAATTTGACGCCAGCAAGTTCCGAGAAGATTATAATTTTCTCCGACAGCGGAATCGTTCGCCATTTCTGTGTTGAGTAAGATAATGTTTTCCAACAGCGGAATTGCATCGGTGTATTTTTGTTGGTCGAGGAGGGATTTCACCTGGATGAGCAGACGTTCAGCTTCAAGGAGTTTCTCATTTTTATTTTTACTGCAACCGGAATCAAGAAAAACCATGATTACAAGTAATAATAATAAATATTTGTGAATGCGATAATTGATCATATTGTTAACCGTTTATTAACGGTTGAATATAGAAAAGTCTTACAAAAGAAACAATCGCTAATTTGATTTAAAAAATCATTTACTTAAATTAATCCGATTAATATTAACCAAGAACAGTGACACGTATCACCGGTTAAGTGGTCGGTATTGACTAATTAAAATTCAATGTTTAACTTACATAAACAATTATGGAGAACATATGGAAAGAAGAAGAAATTATAAAATCCTGATTTTCGTTTCAATTCTATTATTATTGGTAGCCAATTTTGCACAAGCACAAAACCCATTTGAAGATGCGATTAAACAACTCACCTCCGATAACGCAAAGGGATATCTGCAACCGTTCGTTTCTTCTTTCGGTGCAAATTTAAATTCAGGTTTATATCACTCGGCAAGTATCGGCGAGCTTGGCTTTGCGTTAAGATTTGACATCGTTGGTATGGCAACAGTTATAGGTGATGACGAAAATAAATACAAGGCAACCAGCCCAATTGATGGTTCATTAACCGAAACAGCAACTATCTTTGGTGATCTTGGTTCTACTGTTCCTGGGCCTGCCCCAGGGATGGAATATCAATTCCAAAATGGCCAGGTGAAAGCAGATTACGTTTTCTTCGCATCTCCACAATTAACAATCGGAGATGTGTATCACTCACAGGTAATAATCCGTTATGTTCCAATTCCAAAAATTGAGGATTTTCCCAAAGTGACGCTCTTTGGAATTGGCGGTCGGCATAATGTCAGTCATTATTTCCCGGTTGTTCCCCTTGATGTTGCTGCAAGTATTTATTATCAAACATTCGATATCGGCGATATCTTCCAGGCAAAAACGTTTAACTTCGGCGCACTGGCAAGTAAAACATTTTCAGTTTTAACATTGTACGGCGGCTTACAGTACGAAACCTCATCGATGGATGTGTCTTATACATATGAGGGTGAATACGGAGCAACAAAAGGCACCAAGATCAATCTTAGTATGGATGGAGAAAATCACTTCCGTTTTACGGCCGGTTTAAACGTGAACCTTCTTGTTCTCAATCTCTTTGCCGATGTTAATATTGGGTCGATGACGATGTTCAGCGGCGGTCTCGGTTTTGGATTTTAACTTGAAATAGAACTAAAAATAAAATAAGGAAATTTATATGAAAAAGCATTTTTTATTTATAATTACGATATCCTGCATGATTTTTATCTTTATGGCCGGATGTGAAATCGGAACGAATCCACTGATACTGGATAGCTCGATTAGTAGTAGCATCAGAGTGGATACAGTAAAAATGAGTTTTGAAATACCGCTCCCACCGATTACGGTCGATACAAAATCGCTGCAGGATGTTGCCGGTGATACTATTGAAAAAATAAATTTTTACAACCTAACGCTTATGGTAAACCAAAATACAACTCCGGATACAGGAAAGATATCCGGTCGGCTCATGATAGATGGCGATACTCTTGTATCAATGAAAAATTTATCACTATCTCTTTTTACAACCGAACGCTCAATCTTTGAAAATATTCCAGGACTTGAAGTCAACAACATTGGGGTAGGTACAGTACTGGAAGCTGTAAAAGACCCGCCACCCGACGGAATCACATTGCAAATGTTTATCGGACCAACGAATACCCCGGTACATTTCCGTTTGTGGATAAAAGTGTATGGACAGATTCAAACTAAATCGAATTAATCCCCCCTTGGAAAAATATCAACCCCCGCAAGGGGGTTTTTTATTTCATATTCTCTAAATAACTTTTTATACAGGCAGGATTGTTTGTGATAATCGCATCCACACCAAAACGAATCGCCCGTTTAAAACGATGCTGTGTGTTAATCGTATATTCCCCAACTAAAAGATCGGCAGTACGAATATCCTTAATAATGTTGCTCCTGAGGTTCCTGCCATTCAAAATTATATATTCTGCTTGAACAGCATTTGCATGTGAGATTTTGGATTTCACAAAATGTTGTATTGGATCATACAACAAGCCAGTGGCAATATTCGGATGATGGAACTTGACTTGCTTAATAAATTTTTGATGAAATGATGAAACGAGAACAAATTCCTCCATCTTATGTTCTAATATAAGTCTACAACACTCATCTACAACATCGAGTTGTTGATGCTGCAAACGTTCTGCTTTAATTTCAACGTTGATCCCGATTTTTCCACGAAATAACTCAAATACTTCTGCAAGTATCGGTAACTTTTCCCCCCTGAATTTATCGTGAAACCAACCGCCAGCATCGAACCGTTTCAATTCCACAAGTGTGTACTCACGGACTCGTCCGCGTCCGTTTGTTGTTCGGTTGAGTGTGCTGTCGTGAATAACTACAACCTCACCATCTTTTGTGAGATGCACATCTAACTCTAATGCATCTGCTCCATCCTCAATTGCCTGACGAAATGATGCAAGCGTGTTCTCAGGTGCAATCGTAGATGAACCACGGTGCGCAACGATCAGCGGCTTTCGTTTGGATGTTAGCCAAAAAGGCATCAGCTTTGATTTAGCAGTATAATAATATCTCTATTCACCTGATCAATACTTGCCTGTGCATTGACTGTCTTCAATAGATTAAGCTTAAGATAATAATCTTTCACCGGAAATGTAGACTCTAAATATACATTCAAGCGTTTTTGCACGGTTATAGATTTGTCATCTTCGCGTTGGTACAATTCACCATTGCAGTGCGGACATCTTGAAGCATGGGCAAGTTTATCAATCTGCAAATTAAAAATCTTACCGCAACTTCGGCACATCAACCTTTTGCCGAGTCGTTGAATAACTTCTTTGTCGCTAATCTCCATATTAATAACTGCATCTATTTGGAGCTTCAGTTCTGCAAGCAGATTTGTCAGTGCCTGTGCCTGTGGAACTGTGCGGGGAAATCCATCAAGTATAAAACCATTTTTACACTTATCAGATTTTAAGCCATCTTTGATAATACCAATCATTATCTCATCGGATACAAGTTGCCCCGAA
>CAYGZC010000302.1:0-14723 GCA_964354225.1 uncultured Chlorobiaceae bacterium
TCAACATTACATTCCCTGATTTGATCATTCAATGTTTGCTTGAGTCCCAGCTCTGAATGTTGATCCATCTCTATCGACCAATCGACAAGTTTCGCATAGATTGTTGTCCAATCTATAAATGACGGACTCGATTGAAGTATAAGCGATATCTCATTAAACTCTTTAATGTAATCACGGGAAACCTGTGCACTTGTTATCTTTTTCCCTTCTAAAAATTTTTTACAGGCAAGCAGAACCTGGCTTGGATTCACCGGTTTAGTCAAATAATCGCTGATCTTGACACCAATTGCATCTTCCATCAAGCCCTCGTCTTCATTCTTTGTAATCATGACAACAGGAAGTTCTGGATGAATATCCTTTATTTTTGAAAGTGTCGCTAACCCCCCCATGCCTGCCATCATCTCGTCGAGGAAAACGAGATCAAAGGATTTAGTTTTAACTAAATCGAGCGCATCTTCACCATTCGTCGCAGTCTCAACAGTATAACCTTTTTCATCAAGAAGCAGAATATGCGACCGTAACAATTCGATTTCATCATCGACCCAGAGAATTCTACCTTTCGTTACAGCTGATGTATTCAAGTGTTACCTCAATAATAAAATAAACATTTCGTTTCAGAGAATCAATGGAAGCACCGTTCATGCTATTCTCCGAATGTAACGGACTGGCTGTTAAATAGAGATATGAATATCAACGCCAGCTTCGTTTGTGGTGATACCGTAGATTAAAGATCCGGCGGCATCAGGTGCTGTTTTTGTATATTTATAATAAAGTGCCGCTGTTACCCGTGAACTAAGAATATATCTGATGCGCGGCTCTAATGTGGTACGAGTATTTCCCTCGAGTGGAATTCCTTCTTGATCGGATGTTAAAAGTAATGGATCAAACCTCCGCCGAGAGTTTGTTGTTCTTGAGTAGGTAAAACTAAAATCAAGATCATTCGAGAGACTCAACCCAAACAGAGGAAAAGAAAATCCGTGCCGGGCGTACGATAATGTTATTGACATCTCTTGCGCAAGAGCCGAGACAATATTTGGTTGTGAAGCCGCAAGGTTCAGATCATAATTGGTTGTTGTGTTGTAGCGGAAATTACCAGAGAGATTTCCTTTTAGGACTTGTTTAAATGTCATATTAAGACCAACTAGCGGCGAAAAGCCATAGTTCATCCGTTCAGCATCAGTTCGCTCGCCGCGCCCAGGATAACTGCGAAAGTCTCGTCGGAAGCTTGAAGTATAACTATGTTCCAACGATAGTCGGTCAAGCACAAAACTCAATCCAGAGATCTTTTCAATACCATCCCATCGAATTGTCCAGTTCGGTCTTGGAACATATGACCCAAAAAATTTCTTTAAAAATGGCATCGCTTCAAAACCTTCTTCAAAGGATTTCGCCAGAGCTGCATCGGGTGTTTGAGTTTTACTATATTCTTGATATTTCTTCCCAACATTCTCCAGGTTACTCTTGAAAACCTTTAAGAATAGAACCGGAGGAAGAGTGAGATATGATCTATCAATATTACCCGAGGTTGTTGGGGTACCAAGTTTTTGTCTTCCTAACGAATCGGTAACAATGGTCGTAGTTCTATTATACTGCCATCCTACTTTCCAATTAATGTCAATCGAAGCTCCGGGCCACAGCGGACGATTTGTTCGGAGTGTAATATTATTGCCCTGAGAATATTGATCGGTTAATTGAGCTTTGGGGGCGCGCAATCCAAGCTCTGTTTTCCAGCCGAGAAATGGGAATTTCGACTTAGGTGAAAAATGTAGCGTACCGTGAGGATCTGAAATAAGACCTAACTGATAAATTCGTGATGGACCATAATCATTACGCGAGCCTTGAAATGGTAAGCGTCCCCAAAAATTCTTGAATCCAGTACTGCCAAGCACGGCACCGTTGCCCGATCTATTCGTTTGTGTATATGATATGTTGATTTGTTCATAATCGAGCAGTGGTATTTTTATAAGAATTTTTGCTATTGATTGCAGCTGTGTCATCAACATCTTCATTGGATTGACCTTGGTCTGTGGTTTCTGGACACTATCTTTCTGCACTGTCGAGTCTTTTGAATCCACGATCTTACTCCGCTCAGGTCTGTTGGTTAGTTCAGCCGTCGTTTCTTGTTGTGAGGATTCCTCTTTTAACTCAAACCAGGGATCTGTCAACGATTTCAAACGGAAGTTGAGCGACATGTTGATATTGTTATCGAAGCCTGCACTTTTTCCAATATCACCTTTTTGAAATGTATTTTGCCAACCATAGTTCACGGCATAACCGGTAGAAAAATCGAAATATTTCGGAATATCGAGTATGTTGGGAATCTTCGGCTTAAAATTGAACGTAACTTTTTGGCCATATCGACTATCGGTGCCACCAACAAATAAACTTTTCATAAGAGATAGGAAATCTCTTCCTACGGAATCATTATCAAGTTGCTGCAAGTTACGATCGGTCGATATATCGTAATTGCCACCAAGGTTCATCAAACCGCCCTCGGTAAATCTCCAGCCAAAGCCGAATGATTTATTCGCACCAAAGTTTCTCGATTCTCTTGCTATACTATTTTTCACACGAGGTAGCTCAAACGATTGCGAACGCTGTCCGCTTATCCCCGCCGATAAACTTGTGATTGGTAGAAAATATATCTTCCAATCCTTGTAATCTTCCAGTAAAAATATTCCTTTAAAAAGTCTTGAAAACGGTTGAAAATAATAATCGGGCGGCAAGCCAACACTATAATTAATTCTTAAATTCCACTGCCAGCTTTTTCTTGTAACAAAAGCAGGGTCTCGATCTCTCGATGTGTTATATGTGAAACCATAAGCAAGTTTGTTGAAGGTATCGCGAATGTACCACGCCTGCGTTGGTAACCCAATTTTCAAGCCAGAAATTGAATATGAATCACGCACATTCAGCGTCTGCGACTGTTGTATTATGGTTTTCGAAACATCGGGTGCCGCACGATTTGCCGCCTCTTGAACCACGATATCGGTATTGGGAAGATATTTCGGTTTGGTTAGGTTCTCCGAATGTGAATATGCAAAAGGGATCGAAGTCCCCTGCCATTCTTGTGGGAAAAATCGGTCAAGGGAAACACTCGCATTCATCGCCCAACTTATTCCGGTAATCTGATTGCCAAATCGTTGATCCAATCCATGGAAATTAGGATCGGTTCGTGAGTAATTAAAGGCAAATTGACCGAAGTCGGCTAACTTCACTTGAGTATCAAAGTGGTAGGCAACACCAGCTGAATTATCGACATCTACTAAACGTAATTCGTTAACCCAAACCTGTCCGCGAAGGTATGCAACACCGACATTGATAACACCAATTGATATCTCTCTAACTTGTCGCAATGATGGATTTCCACGAATACCATATTTTGCCCCCGCAATCTCGTTGAGCGCATCTACTGTAAAATATTTATTGATAACAGAATCAGGACGTGCTGATTTCACGGCAGTTAGTCGAGAGAAGACTATATTAATTTCGTTATGCGCTAAATCCCAGCCCGGGTAAATTGGTTGCCTATATTCATAGAAGTTGAGTGAATCGGAACCAAACCGTAGATAAACCTCTGCACTACCCGGGAGGAAGGATTCGTCGCCGTGAATAAACATTTTCATCGATTTGTAATTAAATACATCAAGCGAACGTGCACTGAAAAATTTTACCGCCTCACGGGAATTATTTTTCGGGAGGTCATTGATTATTAATGCAAGAGATTGTTCATTTGTCTCGATAATTTGATTTGGATCGGAGCGATCTCTTTCTCGGACTATGCCTAATTGGTCCCAACCTCTGGAATACTCGGGGTTATCTTCTATATTTACAACTGAAACTTTCAGTAACGAATCGTTGCGGATGCGCTCTTGCCATTGGTTACCAACAAGGTCCAGCTCAGCAATTCGAATGCTTACTGGTTTACTAAAACCTGAAAGCCATAGGCGGATATATTGAACATTTTGTAAAATTGCCTGAGGCGATGATCCACCTGGTCTTCGCGTTGCTTCCAGCAATGGTACCCGGAACTGATACCATCCATTTTGTCCGCCTCCAACGATATACGGATTGGTAGTGTCTCTGTTTAAAGAATTGATGAAAAGTGTATCAAGGGATAACTCGTACTCAAGATATTGATTACCAAGATCGACAGTGCCATTTCCGTTCAAATCTTCAGTGTTTGGTAACAGTCCTGCCGGATCTCTTTTATTATCGTCCGTGCCATTAAACTTAAGGAGATTCGATCCATCACCATATTGCGTCCAGTTATCTCCACTCGGATCACTTGGATCTACATCCGGATCCCCACTATTTAAGGAAACAAATCCAGAGTGATCAATACGTTCTGCTGCATCGCCGACCATATCAAGTCCAACATCCTCACCCTCGTTCAATACGCCGTTTGGGATCCCTCCTGGGTTGGATGAAGTCCTAATCATATCCTCCGAATTCAAATCCTTGTTCGGAATTGCATCTTCACTTATCTGCCCTAAATCAATAAATAATTTACCCCGGCGTAAATCATCCACATCACTGCTGGAAGCTTTCAACCAGAGTTCAAGATAGGAAATGTTCTGCTCGAGGATACTACCTGCTGTTGATCCTATGTAGCGCATGATACCATTCCAATTTTTCCGACGCTCGCTCGCATCGTCATATCTACCGGTGTTAGTGCCAATAGATTCACGATGAAGTGTTGAATCGAGGTTCGATGAAAAATTGTACGCAGCACGATGGTTTGGATCAAAATCAATGCTCAGAACCGTCACCTGATTTTGTCCAGATCGTGTTCTTCTATTGGGCCAAATATCCGAAGTCACAACATCGGTGGGTAATCGGTTGTACCATGTTAGCCGCGCTTTGGAAAATGTTTTTGTGGTATCTGGGATTCCTTCTCCGAGCAGCGAATAGGCGGGTGGACTTGAAAACGACCATGATGTGTAGTTAATCGGAAAAGGAATCGTTCGCCGGACTCCTTCAAAATCATCGATGTATGCGATACTGGTATTATGATCGCTGGCGATGGTACTCTTCTTCGTGTTCGGATCGGGAATCATGTATGCGGCTTCTCCGCCAAAACGAATTGTGGACATTTCTTTTGTTCTTATAAAAGGCAGTGCATCGATGGCGTCGGTTAGGAATGGTAAATTCGCATTAGTTGAGGCATCGATACCAAGCATCAAGTTATTTGTTGGCTCTTCGCCAATTCTGACTTTATCGCTGAGTGTTTGTTGATTTAAATTCATAATTGTAAATCCCAAATTTGTATTTGGGAATGCGGCTATCTCTCCTCGCGCGCCCATCAATGTTTTCGAGGCAAGTTGGAATAGATCATTTTGTTCATACTTTATCTGGAGATTTGCCCCAGGGATTAGCGCTTCCGGTTTGCGAATCACAACTTCACCAAGTATATAATCGACTGTATAATCAACATTCGGTGTAAGCGGACTTCCATTCAATAAAACATGCACACTACCCTCCACGAGGTTCATCCCGCCAAGGTTGAAACGACTTGTTTGAGCGCCGGCTGCTTCAACGTTTATCGCATATTTATTCCGGATCGAAGTCTGTGCACCATAAACTGTTGTATCGTAGATTTCACTGAACAGCGAAGTATCCCCTATCGACTTACCGATTTTCCTGAAGTAGCGAACGATCGTTGAGTCAAATGGTCTTAATGAGGGAAATATAATTTCACCACGATCAACATCAACCGTGAAACCGGGAATAAAATCAAAAGCGTTATCGGGTATAGGTGTGTTATATTGATCGAACCGGTCGAGTCCTAATACTGTTAAAAGGTTCGCTCCTCCGATATTATCTTCGTCCGCTCCTTGGGTTTGCCGGCGCCATATTCTAAGCTTGAAACCTTCCTTCTTGAGATTAGTTGCACGAACAGAATAAAAATTCTTCATCAATAGATCCCATGCCGGCTCATAGCTTGGATTAGAATAAAGATTTCGCGGTTTGATTAGCTTAAGATACTTCATAGTATCATTTCCAACTATTGCGCCTCCAAAAACTTTATTAACATTATCCTCACCCGCTATGGTATATGATACAGCGATCACCTGATCGTCGTTAAAGCTTGTAAGGAGTGTAATATATCCTTTATACTGGTCATATTTATAATCCTTCGACGGATCAAGCCGGATGAAGATACCTCCCATAAATCTTCCTTCATTGGAAGTATTTAAATTATTGATTTCATCTTCGGTATAACGTTCATTCAAGCCAAGGGGAGGAAGATCGATATAAGCTCTAACATTATAATATTGTGCACTATTGGTTGTCCGGATGTATGAAGAAGAACTGAGGTAAACGTCAAGTTGTGTAATTTGATTAGCTTGAATCTGAGGAGTTAAAACCGGCACCTGTGATTGTTGGAGATCTTCATAGAATTTGGTATATATTGTATCAAGGAAAAAATGGTTCTTACTATACTCTTGCGGCTGAATTGTTGCTTCGGATGTTTTTGCACCACCGGAAATTGTCAGTTCTTTTGTTTGACCTTTTTTCTGGGATAGCAAAGTTGTTAAGGTTAAAGGTCCTGTTTGAAATTTAGCTTTAATACCGAAGAGGGCCTGTCCTCCTCCGACAAGAGCTGGAGTTTGAAGCGTTACGTTTCCCGCCTCAACACTTTGAACAATCTCATCTTCAAATCCTGTGTATCTTATCTTCAACTGATTTTCATACTCAAACGTACGCTGCGTATTCCAGTCGGCAAGGATATTAAGTTTTTTCCCGATAGTACCTGTGACATTGACTTGTACATTTTGATTGAAATCCGGCTCGTTGCGCGACTGATCCAGCCGGGAGATCGTCGATTGATCTGAAGTTGTATTCCTGAAGGCGCCTTTTATATCTACACCACCTGAAATGCGCAGGTTGTTTTCAGTTCCACCAAAAATGTTTGATATCGGATTCGCAGGAACGGTTATCGAAATATTCGTTATCGAGCTGAGTAAATTCCCAAGATCGTCTTTACCTTTAGCTTCGCTATACTGTGTCGCGATGGAGCGCCAGCTCCTCTGACGCTCATACTCATAGCGCAGGTGTATGTAATCCTCCAGTTTCATTGTTGTGGGGATTTTAACATCGACATCATTTACCATTTCGCGAACAGTAATAAATTGACCAAGTGTGTCAAGCTGGATGTCGCGCTTATAAGTTTGCGTATTCGTATTAAGGTACAATATGTAATTATCGCGAGGAAACATCTCGACCATCGGTGCATCGTAGCGATAGTGAATAAATTGTGAAACACGGGCTACCGAATCGCTGAAGGTTCTCCAATCCGGGACTGCCTTCTCTTTATAGAGTGTATCAGATGGGGCTTCGAGTGAATCAATCGCTGTGTTTAAGGAATCAGGGTGGATTTGCGTTGAATCTTTTCGGAGCTGTAAAACTGTATCGGGGATTTCCTCCTCATCGGGAAATTGGGGTAGATGCTGATAGCTCGTATCTTGTCCTATTGTTGTATCAGGTAGAATTCCGGGAGGTGGCGGCACTTGCCCGAACATCGGAACAAAAATAAATAGTACCAAAGCGGTCAGATCAAACAACCTGAGCAGATTTAGGAAACCGGAAGGAATTCCAAAAAATGGGTACTTGTGAAAACGAGCCACGTTGTATATTTCGATCTTGTTATTTTATTAAATGCAGTTTAGTTATTCTTATGCGTCAACTATAGTTGAGCGCCAAGTAAATCATTTACTGCTGAACTGTTACCAAGACTCGATACCAACGGCTCCTTTCACCTTGGAGAATAACAAAAATTAACACTATTTACAATTAGTTACATAAAAAATGTAGGAAAAAGGAGTGTTAATTGCAAGCTTTTTTTGATTTCGGTCATTTTAAAAACAAAAGCCCACTCCAAAAGACATAGAATGGGCTTTAGAAGAAGAAATAATGAAATTATCGGATTAACATCATCTTCTTCATGTCTGAAAATATTCCTGCTTGCCCGTCCGACTTGTCGGCACGAGGTCTCGTGTCGCAGAAGGCGACACGGACAATCTATATATAGAGATGTAAATCATGCTTGATGGCAAAACTTTGGAATAGCTTTTCTTGTTGAGCTTTCATTTCTAAATGGGCGAGAAAAACTCAAAGATTATAATGTCTCCTCAATAATTTCGTACGATTCAGAATAATAAAAGACCTAACAGATTTTTTAAAACTGTTAGGTCTCTGGACCTCGCACATCATTCTCCAGTTTCTTATTTCAGCAACAGAACCTTCTTAACCGCCGTGAACGAATTCCCTTCAGCTTCCGCTGATAACCGATAGAAATACACACCACTCGGCATCCCGCTTTGCGGGACATTCCATTCAATAGACTTGAATCCTGCATCCTGAATCTCATCTGCCAATGTTAACACTTCCTGCCCCAACAGATTATATACTTTTAGTGTTACCTTCGAGTCTTTTGGCAAGTCGTACTTTATCCTCGTTGTTGGGTTAAAAGGATTCGGGTAGTTCTGATGCAATGCAAATTCCTTTGGCAGCTCTATAGCAAGACTTCCAAACATTACAAGCTTCATAATTATGAGATCCGCTGTATTGAGTGTCATCTGTCCGGTTCCTTTTAACTCCACAGTCTTGAGCGGACTGTATTCACTCAGAAACTGTAACGCGTATTGTTGTTCATCATTATCAATCTGCCAACTAATAGTGAATGGATCTTTTCCACTAATTTGGATTGGAGAGAACTGCTTCTCACCAACCTTCTTCTGATCTCCTAATATTACTTTTCGATTGGATCTGAACCGCACATCGAAACCGGACGGGGGTGATGGAGGTAAATCGAATTTCACTAAATCTGTACTCAGTGATTTTGCAGAAAAATACAATGAAGTGCTCTTTCCACTTGCGTCCGTAAAATTCAGTGTATTTAATTTCTGCTCCTGAGCAAATTTAGCTATCGTTGTTCCAGTTAGTGTCGTTTTACTTCCCTTGGCCGCGAGTAATTGTGGAGATGCCGCCAGCGCACTCTGAGATTGTAATATAAGTTTACCGGCTTCGCTCACTTTTACCCAGTATCCCGATCCTGGTTCTAGTATTTCTTCCTCAACATAAGTGCTACCATCATATCCAAAGAAAGATGATGTAATTGTTACTGGTGGAATTGGCGTTATATTTACAACAGGCACGGGGAATGAATTTGTACCAATCATATTCCACTGTGCAATTACATCTATGGTATCGAGCATATAACTTGAGCCCATGATTGTTCTTGTTTGCTCGCCGGCAAATTTTAACCAGTAACCACCGCCGTTCTTTAAGGTATCTTTTTCTTGGTAGGATCCTTCGTATGAGAAGGCAGAGGACATGGAGGTTGAGAATAATGTAGTTTTGCGGTAGTCATTAACGAGTAATGGAACTGAAATCATATTCCAGCCATCGGCAAAACTAAATTCGTGAGTTGTGTAGGCACCGGATATTGTTCGCAGACCCGGAATGTAACCGCTTTCTAATATCATTCCCGTATCAAGATACACCATTCGCTGGATTGTCGGCTGACCTATGGAAGCTTGAAGAAAGATTGAATCACCACTTGCTGATTTTCCTCCTCCACGATCAACTACCCACCAAGGGTGAGTGATCGTTTGACTCAATATCATTGAACCAAAAAGAATCAAACAGATTGCAATAAATAAAATTGTGTGTTTCATAATAAAATTCCTTATATCTTTTGTTTAATTATTGTCCAATTATATCAATGATTCATTAAATATATTATTCCATCCATTATGTAATTATTTACTTTCTAATTCTTCATAAATCCACTTTATTATGGCATGAACGCAGTTACGATCCATTTGCTGATTTGCGTACTGTATAACATGGTTACTGAACCTTCGTCGATTATATTAATGTTTGCATTAGACATGGTGCGAATCTGGTTTGCAGGCAGTGAACCTGCGTTATTATTTGCAATCGTCATTCCACCCGCACTGCAATATATTATAATGACTTTTCCGTCCGTTCCATTAGCAATACCATTTAGCGTACCTCCTCCACCAGCTACTTGTGCAAAGCTGTAATCACCAAAATTCACATCGTTATTAACTGCACCGGGATTCCATCCTGCAGGATTTGGATTTCTCCGGAGAGAAAGGTCGCCACCTAAATCAAGTCTGGTCTGGGGTATGTTCGTACCTATACCTACCCTCACGGTATTAGTTGCAAAGTTAAGACCAGCGATACTTCCGAGTACAAGAGAATTGCTTTGAGAAACCAATGCAAAAGCACCAATAGCAGTGGCATTAGTTAAATTATTCGTGCCAACATCTGCTATACCGCCAATTGCTGTATTGTTAGTTCCTGTGGTGTTTGTTGAAAGCGCATAAGATCCATGTGCGGTATTAAAATCGCCTGCCGTGTTATCATTGAGCGCAGCTACTCCGCTGGCTGTATTATAATCTCCGTCATCATTATTATAAAGAGCGGCTTGCCCGCTAGCAGTATTATCGTGGCCCGAGGTATTGCTACTAAGTGCCCTATCACCGATTGATGTATTGTACCATCCTATATTGTTTGCAGCCAAGGATTGATCACCCAGGGCAGTGTTGTTGAATCCTGAGGTGTTGGAAGATAAAGTATTACGTCCGAAGGCCGTATTATAGCCTCCGGTCATTGTCAGATTGCCAGCATTTAATCCAACAAATGTATTGTTGTTACCATAACTATGAATAAATCTAGACGTGCCTACCTTAACTATACCTGCTGTTGCCGTTGTAACCGGCAATCTAAGATTACCTGTTATTTCAAGTTGTTCATTTGGGGAAGTTGTACCGATACCGACGTTGCCGTCTGAATTGATGAGTACATCCCCGGTACCAGCCCCAAAAGTTTTCGTCTGGAAGTAAGTATTTCTACTACCCAAATATAAATCCTTGGGCTGAGTTGCGGAACGATCAAACGCTAAAATTGATCCTGCATCCGAGGAGTAGTACAATTCTAAACCTGCTCCTGTCGTAATCGGTGCAGTGATTCCGGTTGTTCGGATAGTTCCGCTTACATCTGTCTTTGTTGCGGGGCTTGAAGTCCCGATGCCGACGTTGCCATTGTTGTAATAAATATCGCTTCCGCTTGATGTCCACGGGGCGAGTGCGTATGGTGCACTTGTCAACTCTGAACGTGGAGAAAATGTGATGTCTGAACCGATGCCCGGTGATCCAGCAAGCGCAGTAACCTCAACGTACAACGATTCGCTGAAAATTGATGGATAAGGTCTAAGTACAGCACTGAAAGTACCTCGTTGCACTTGAACCCCAGTTTGTGTTTCTGTGTAACGTAAGTCTCCAGCGCTTTGTAAATTATAGATATCAAATCTGAGATTATAACTTCCATCCTGCACAGGTGTGCCTGAGGAAGTTGTGAGTAATCCCTGGTAAGAGATTTTCTGTGGTACTTGTGCCGAAGCAAAAAAACTCAGCATGAGCACACAAACTGCGAAAAATAAAAACATCTGTTTCATAAAACACCTCTGTAAATCAGTTGGTTAATTTATTGTTTGTTGTTTCATTTTCGATTTTAATTCTTTCGCTGGTTGTGGTTGTCTCAAAAGTAGGTTTGGAGTGGTAGCCGCAACCTTTAGGTTGCGTACTCGACTCATTCTCGCAGACATAAAGTCTGCGGCTACCAGGGAAATTTTCTTTTGAGACAGCCCCGGGCAAGTAATCTGAGAATTAATCTCTTGTCGAGATGGGAAAAGAATTTTTTACTGAAGTGAGAAAAACGGGATGGTCAGTTATAAAAAGGGAATTACTGACTGAGGAGGAGTTGAATTGTTTTAGAATTAAATCAAATATTAGCTCCCCATGTGGTACCGATTCGGGGAAGAATGAAATGAGAGCTTCTTTTTCCACCCCTACTACCGTGCATTTGTGCAGAATAAAACTGCACCACGCATCGTTATCATGGTCAAATAAGCAATTCGCATCTGCAAAAAAACAAATGCAAACATTTCCCATAATAAAAACAACAAATAATTTCCTAACAATGCGCAATAAAGTATTCATTTTTTCAGGGTTTTTTAACAAATGAATCTAAATGTACTCGTAAGAACGGAAGAAATAACAGATCAAAATTATTGCTGTGAGTTAGCAACCATCGATGGCAGCAAGTAGAAGTGTAGCTTGGTAGCTTATGATTGAAAGTCATCCAAATCAAAAATCATTACTCTCAATCGACTATCAGGTTACAGTTGCTTCCCTGCAACCAAAAACCGATAACATATGTAAAGCTGATGTATTAAGCTAATTTAATAAAATGTTAATAGCAAATCTTTGAGAATAATAAGGCAAGCTCAGCGTCCCAGTCTTATAAAACGACTAATAATTGTCAAAATTTGAAGGAAATAATTAGTTTTGAACCTGTTTGTAAAATCCACCTTTTGCCTGTATATTTCACATAATGAAGCTTTACCTGCACATACTCAAAGCACACATAGGTCCGTTTCTTTTCGCATTCATTACGCTGATGCTCGTCTTCCTATTGCAATTTCTGATGAGAGCCGTGAACCAGCTTGTGGGGAAGGGCTTAAGCCCGTGGGTCATCGGCGAATTGATCGTGATGAGTCTTTCGTGGATGGTTGTGCTCGCAGTTCCGATGGCAGTTCTGGTGGCAACGCTGATGGCGTTCGGTAAACTCTCTTCCCAAAACGAAATCACTGCAATGAAAGCGAGCGGCATGAGTCTTTACCGTATGATGTCCACCGTTATCTTCGCATCGCTCCTATTAACGTATTTGTTAATCGAATTCAATAACAAAGTTTTACCTGAAGCAAACCATCGTTTTAAAGTTCTTATGATAGATATCCGCCGCACCAAACCAACGTTATCAATAGTTGCCGGAATGTTTTCGCAGGAGCTGCCTGGTTACTCTATCCTGGCGAGAAAGACGTTCGAGCAATCGAACGACCTGGAGGGTGTGACCATATACGATTATACAAATCCGAATACAAACGTCGTGGTTACAGCAGATGAGGGAAAAGTCTCTTTCACGCCCGATTACCGTAAGCTTATAATGGATCTTCGGGATGGTGAAATTCACCAGATCGATGCACGCGAACGGCGAGCATACCGCCGGATGAAATATATTAAGCACCGGATTATTATGGATGCTGAGGGTTTCGATTTTGAGAGATCGAGCTTAAGCGATATTGATCGCAGCGACCGCGAGCTGAGTGCACATGCAATGCATGCAATTGTCGATAGTCTTGAGCATGTCAACGAGAGTGCATATATGCGTGCTCTTACCAGCGCCCCGCCGCGCCCCGCAGTTATGGCCGATCCGCGTTCGATACAAACATTCGGAACGACATTGCCCGTGCGTCAGCGCAGCATCGCAATTGCACTAAACAAGACACAAATGACGCTGGCAAATATCAATAACGAGATGATGTCAATAGAATATAATCAACGGCGAATTGATGAATACCTTGTCGAGATATATAAAAAATACTCCATACCTGCAGCGTGTTTTGTTTTTGTTTTCATTGGTGCACCGATCGGCATTATGGCAAGGCGCGGCACATTTGGCGTGGCGGCAACATTCAGTCTGGGATTTTTCATGCTCTACTGGGCGGCACTCATCGGTGGCGAGAAATTAGCCGACCGCGGATTCATCAGCCCGTGGTTAGGTATGTGGATGGCAAATATCGTTCTCTTTATCCTTGGTCTTTATCTCACAATAAGAATGGGAAAGGAAACTCCCGCAATCAACTGGTCGGCGCTGCGCAGATTTGTTCCAAAATATTTTCGCTCACCGGAGCCGCCCGATTCAGAACAATACGAGCGCACATGACGAAGCTTGACCGATACATACTTTATCAATTTATAATAACGGCGTTCTTTTCACTTTTTGCCATTACTATTATCTTCGTCGCGGTAAATATGATGGATAACCTCGACGACTTCCTCGATATGAACGCAACGATCGGTATGATTGCCACTTATTACTTTTACTTCACCCCTGAAATTATCAAGCTGATGACACCTGTTGCTATGCTGCTATCGGCTCTTTTTACAACCGGACGTCTTTCTACTTATAACGAGCTTACCGCCTTGAAATCGGGAGGCGTCAGTCTTTATCGATTCATGCTGCCGATGATTGCTTTCTCGATTCTCGTCAGCGCTGTTTCAATCTATTTCAATGGATGGGTAGTGCCTTTTGCCAACAAAAAGAAAATCGATATAGGAAGAGTGTATTTTCAGAAAGATATTGAGTACGTTTCAAGGAATAACATATTCATTCAAGATTCGCGGACAAGAATTATTTCTATTGGAATTTACGACGATGCCCGTACTGCAGCAATGTTAGTAAGCATTCAAGATTTTGATCCACAAAATCCGACAATCATAACTGCGCGCTACGATGCAAACGAAATGACCTGGAACGCTGCAACGAAAGAATGGAAACTTTTAAAAGGCACTGAGCGTCGGTTCGTTCAGAATACCGAAGTCATCAAATTATTCGATTCTTTGTTTATTGGTGTTCTCAACTTCTCACCCGACGATATCAGGAAAAAGCAGGAGAAGCCCGAAGAGATGAATTACAACGATCTAAAACAGTTTATCGCAAACCAGCAGCGCGCCGGTCAGGATGTTGCACGCTGGCAGGTTGATTTCTATGGAAAGATTGCATTTCCATTTGCCAGTGTTATTGTAGTACTGTTTGGAATTCCTTTTTCATCTATCAAACGGCGG
>CAYGZC010000303.1:0-18824 GCA_964354225.1 uncultured Chlorobiaceae bacterium
CAGCAGTGGAACATTTCATAAACAAGCAGCGTAAATATCGAAATATGAAAACAGAGAAATTTACATCTGAAGATAGAAAACTTGTTATTGAAGAATTAGAAAAAATACAACAATCAAAACTTACTCCTGTTAAATCTTCAAGAAAACTTTTGATCGATGAGAAAGGAATGTTGTATTTCTTATTTGGAGGAATTGGTGATTGGCACGGCATGAGACCGAATGCCATAACAGAGTTGATGGGATATTCTAAAGAAGGTGCATTCGTTATTGCAAAAAAATATAAGAGTAAAATTGATTTATGTGTTGGCTCTCTTTCTGCTTTGATAAAAAGCTTTGACAAACTTGTTAATACGAGCAAAGGCGATATACAGTTCCATACAATTCAGACAGAAGATGGCATGTATATATTTCAAGTACCTGATTTGTTTCTAAACCGAGTAGCGGAAATTAAATTGCCTGGATTTAAAAGAGATTTAAGCCGCCTTGAAGAAATTAGTAAAATCATAAACATTGAGGTTGATTCTAAAACTCATGTTACTCATTCTGATTTACAAGCCAAGTTAATTTTAATTGGAAGCTATTTAGGATACAGAACCTATACGCCCGATATATCCAAGAAAAGTATTTATGGAATACTCGGAGAGTTATGCTCCGAAAATGAAATTCCAGAAGGTTCAATTCCGAAAATGCACATCGATACAGTTAGATTTATTGATGTGATTTGGTTCGATGATGAAGGTTTTCCAACACATGGTTTTGAGGTGGAACATACAACTGATATTACAAAGGGATTGCTGAGATTATATCAGGTTCATAAACTTAGAATTAAAATGTTCATCATTTCAGAAGAAGAAAGCAGGGAAAAATTCAAAAGAGAAATCCAGAAAAATCCATTTCACAAAATCAAACAAGAATATATTTTTAAAAACTATGAAGAACTGGATGAATTTTTTGAGAGCGTGAAATCATTTACAAATGTGCAACAAAAATTTCTACAAAAATATGACACCGCTGTTTGACGACGTACCGAAGATCCATACGACAGGTGCATTTCTTCAACCTGCAAAAGTTACTGATAGCACAGGAAAAGAAATTTGGATCTGGTTTGTTTCCGAGTTTACCGACGAAAGTTTTCTTAATGGAGAAATTTATAATCCAAAAGAAACTGCAAATACTAAAGAAGAATTACTGAAAGAATTTGCTTGACGTTTGTAAACACAACAAGATATGCTGGTGCTAAGCACCAAACGGGCTGCGCTTCGTGGCGGTTTATGGAGCACTGCGGGCAAACAAGTCGAGAAGCCATTGATGATTACTCTCTGCAAACTGTTCAACGTTCCGGCAAAGCATTACGACCAAAGCAGATTACCTGAATCAATGCGTGAAGTCGATTTCTACCTTCTTGGTAATACAGACGAAGATCGTTTCCGATGCGAAGTTAAACTTATGGGTAAAGGCAATCCCGAAAGTGCTGATGCTGTTATCGCTCGTGACAGTAGAGTTTTCATCGCAGACAAACTTTCTGACTTAAACAAGAAACAACTTACTCAGTTTAGAATCGAGTGGGTCGAACTCCGGAACAGTGACGGCTTCAAGAGATTTACAACGGTCTTGAAAAATCTTGGAATACCATATAAAAGCTTCTCTGGAAATATTGATGAACGGCTTCCTAAAATTTTCAAAGAAGTGTTCCGATAGGAAGATTTACATTTGGAAATTAGAGAATGGCTCCTTGGGTTCCAGTAAAAAGGAGTACTGTGATGTCTCTAAAAGTTAAGCAAAGACTTGATGATTTCTTTTTTACTGAATCAGAGCCCAAAATATACACAACAGGAGCACATCTGGTCCCGATGGAAATCAGAAGAGGAAATAAAATACGTTACGTTTGGGTTGTGGACCAGTTCGATGACGATACATATATCGATGGAGATTCATGTTCTCCAAATGTCTACGCAAATATTAAGGCAAACCTCTTAAACAAAACTTCATGAAAGTTGAAATATAATATGGACCTTTGTCTCAAATCTAAAGTCGCACTCATTACCGCCGCAAGTCAAGGACTTGGTAAAGCGGCGGCAACATCACTTGCACAGGAAGGCGCAATCGTTGTTATCTGCTCGCGCAAGAAAAAAGCTATCGAGCAAACGGCAAAAGAAATTCACAAACTCACAGATGCCGATGTAATCCCAATCGCTGCCGATGTCTCAAAACTTCAAGACATCAAACGACTTGTTGCCGCAGTTAAAAAACAATTCGGTACAATACACGTTCTGGTTAATAACGCAGGAGGACCACCTACAGGTGAAATCTTATCCATGTCGGAAACCGAATGGAAAAAAGGTGTCGAGCTAACATTACTAAGCATGGTTAGACTGACTCGTGAAGTTCTTCCGTTTATGGTTAAGCAGCGCTGGGGTCGTATCATCACAATTACTTCTATCTCCGGCAAGCAACCAATCAACGATCTCATTATCTCATCTACGCTGCGACCGGGAATTCACGGACTCACAAAAGTTCTCTCCAACAAATTTGCCAAAAATAATATCACCGTCAATACAATTTGTCCGGGTAACATTCTAACAAACCGCCAGAAAGAATTAATGGTAGCACGTTCTGCCAAACAAAAGATTTCTGTTCAAAAGTATATGGCTCAGATAGTCAAGGATATTCCCGCCGGACGCTTGGGAAAACCCGAAGAAATCGGAAACATCATCGCTTTCCTTGCATCCGAACAAGCGAGCTACATCAACGGTGTGAATTTGCTGGTGGATGGCGGGATGGCAAAGGGAATCTTTTGAGTTATGAGTTTTGAGATATGAGATTTGGGCGGTGAGCTATTTTACTTTTTAATTTTGTGCCGAAGGCATTCCTTCGGAAACTTTTGAATTTTGAATTCACTATGAGATATTTTTTTGCATTACTTCTTCTCATCCTCACGTATTCTTTACTGGTTCACTGCAACAACCTAAACGACCCGCGAATGAATGAATACGATGTTCTCCACTACGACCTGAACCTTGCATTCGATTTGCAGAAAAAAACATTTTGGGGGAATGTTAAAATCGAATTTCGCGCAACCGGATTCCCAAACGAAATCGTATTGTCTGCATCGAATCTAACGTTTATCATAGATTCCGTATTCACTGATGGAAAGAAAACATCCTTCACACATTCAGACGATTTTGTTGTTGCAAAGCTCCCATCTCCTCTCGACAAAGGAATGCATTCCGTAATCTCAGTTTACTACCGCGGCACATCAAACTTCACAGGTGCTTTTGAAGATGGCGGTGTATATTTTTCTTCCAATAATCATGCTGCAACTTCCAGCGAGCCGTACTTTGCACGCAAATGGTTTCCGTGTAAAGACATACCGTCAGATAAAGCAACAGCAACCATTACCATCACAGTCGCGGAAAGTTTAAAAGCGGTATCAAACGGAATCCTAAAAAAAGCTGAACAACAAGATCATCGTACAACATATTATTGGGAAACTTCTTATCCAATTGCTACTTACCTTTTCTCTGTGGCAATTGCACCTTACAGCGAATTTTCAGAAGAATACACATCTATCACCGGAAAGGAGCTGAAAATTTTCTATTATGTTTTCCCGGAAGATTCGATCAAAGCGCGCACCGATTTTATGAACACTACAAAGATTTTAGAATTCTTCGAGCAAACATTCGGCGAATATCCGTTCATCAATGAAAAATTCGGTTTCGCCGAAGTCGATGGCGAGATGACTATGGAAAATCAGACAATACCAAGCATACAACAGAACATGTTCACCGGTGACCGACGGCATGAACTAACACTTGCACACGAAACGGCGCATCAATGGTTTGGCAACATGATTACACCATTCGATTGGCATCATACCTGGTTGAATGAGGGCTTCGCCACGTACGCCGAAGCACTCTACCTCGAATACCGGAAGGGTCACGAAGCATATCAGCAATATATCGACAATATGATGTCGATGAAAAATGGAGCATACGCGGGCTCAATCATTGGAAAAAACGATACTGTATTTTGGGATTCGTTTGCACCACGTGTGTATTATAAAGGCGCAATCGTTTTACACATGCTGAGAAATATAATGGGTGACAGCATGTTCTTTACTAGCATCCGGAACTATCTGAATAATCCTCGTTTGCGTTACTGCAATGCGCAGACTGAAGATTTTATTCAAGATTGTGAAAAAGTATATGGTAAAAATCTATCGTGGTTCTTCAACCAATGGATATATGCATCCGCCGATTCTGTGGATCGACCTGCGCTTGAATATGGATGGAACATTACAAAAAATGAATCGCGATATGATCTTACATTAAAGATTAATCAAACATCAGCAGAAAAAATCCTATACAAATTACCACTCACGGTGACAGTGAAAACCTCCATATCAGTTTATGACTTTACAATAGTCGATAGTCTCACCGCTCAGACATTCAAGTTCGCGCTAAATGAAAAACCCGAAACAATTGAGATTGACAAAGAAAATAAGGTTTTTAAAATTCTAATGATGAAAAAGGAAAATTAAATTCTATTAACAGGAAACCTTAGACGAGTGAATACTTGGATTTCACCTCATACTTTTATATATTTTTATATTCAATTTTAACCACACAGGAGTAACTTAAATGTTTCAAAGATTTTTCGCACTTATAGCGATTTTGCTGATTACTTTTTCAGGATTATTTGCACAACCGAGAATAAAAATCATACCGGGAACGACCCTCGATCTTGGTGATTTATATAAAGGGCAAAAAGGTGAGCGTGTTGTAACAATTAAAAACGTAGGGAACGATACTTTGCGTATCACTCAGGTAAAAGCATCATGCGGATGCACAGCAGCTTTACTGAAAGAGAAGAAGGAAAGTCTGGCACCATCCGATACTGTTGATTTATCGATAACATTCGACACTCAAAATCAACCAGGTAAGGTGACTAAGCAGATATATATAACTTCCAACGATACAACAGAACCTAAAGTGACTATCCAATTTTCTGCCAACGTTCTTGAGGTATTAAAACTTAATCCACCTTATTTTTCATTCGATAATACGAAGGTCGATTCCACTTACGTAAAAACGATTACTATAACTAATCCTTCGAAGGAAAAGGGTATTAAAATTCTTACTGTAGAAACTAAGTTCGAAAACTTAAAAGTTACCTTAATGAAAAACACTTTAATGCCCGGCGAGGAAACTCAGCTTCAAGCGGTTTTCCATGCAAACAAATCAGGCACCGCTCAAGGGATGATTGAATTGACGACTGATAATCCGATGCAAACGAAATACGATATAAAAGTTTATTCATGGGTCAATAGGAAATAAACTATGTCAAAAACATTTATGATTGCAGCCAAACTAATACTTTTGTATGGAATCCTGCCTTGCCTCCTCTATAGTCAGCCCAAATTTCATGTTGTTGGCGGGACAGAATTCGATTATGGAGATGTTTTAAGCTTCGCACCTGCAAAACGGACTATAACGATAAAGAATTTAGGAACCGAGACACTTATATTATCAAATATTGACCCAAGTTGTGGGTGTACAGCAACTCTCTTATCTAATGATCATATTGCACCGAATGACAGCAGTACTCTCTCGATCACGTTTAATTCGAAACAATTTGCAGGTAAGGTTCATAAAGCAGTCTCGATGGTCACGAATGACACAACAAATCGAACTGTCGAGATAAAATTTACTGCAAACGTACTCCGGATACTGGAAATTGAGCCAGAGTATCTTTTTATACGTACTGCTATAGATTCTACAGTGTATCAGAATGCGATTATCAAAAATGTCGGATCAGACACGATAAAAATTCTATCTGTTATATCAACCTCCAATTTAATTACTGCAAAACTCTCAAAAGATATTATCAAACCGAGTGAAGAAGTCACCCTGACTGCAACTTTCGCACCAAAATCCAACGGGATCGTTAACGGTGACGTCGAGCTCAAAACAGATCATCCGAAATTACCATTATTAAAAGTCAGATTTGTGGGATGGGTTAAATAAACACCCAGCCGATCCACCGGAAGTGAGCGTTACTCTTTACCCACGGGATGGTTTGGACTCGAATATTTTAAGTTATCTTAAAAGCATCATCTTCTTTGTTTCGGTATAATTTCCCGCAACAAGTCTGTACATATATACACCTGATGGAATGTTTTCACCATTCCATTCAACTGTATGATTGCCGGGCTGCTGGGATTCGCTAACAAGTGTTGTAACTTCTTTCCCGTTGATATCATAAACTTTCAATGTAACCAAGGTCGGCTTTTGTATGGAGTATTGTATTGAGGTTGCTGGATTAAACGGATTTGGATAATTTTGTACTAATCTGAATTTAAGAAGATCACTTTTCTCATCCGCAACACCCGTGGCGAGTGTAACTACTAAGACCTTATTCGCTGCCCAATTCCACGAATTGAAATCCGCTCCTTTTCCCGTTGCGTATAAAGTATCAATGCCCGCCGTAGAGGGTGCAGTGTATGTAAACAAGTATGTAAACGGAACTGTCAATTTTGATTTATGGGTAAGCTCACCGCTACTCAATTTGAGAACCGATGACAAAACAGCTAACGATCCTCTGAAGGTCGCTATATCAATACCTCCGGTTGTTCCACTTCCGCCAGTCACAGAAATTGTATCCGTATAACTTTGTCCGGCAATAACAGTATCGGGACCACTAATAGATACAGTTACGCTCGATGACGAGGTCGAACTATGGCAGCTCCCGCAACCTGATAATGTCGATTTTAATGTCCGCCCAGTTATTCCCGAGGGATATCCGAATACAAAAGTTGGCAGAGTTATCCCGATCATGATCCCAAGTACAACAAAGTGTCTCTGCAATAAAGAGGTGATTTTCATAGAACAATCCTTTCACATTATGATTAATGATAAGGTATAATGGTTATTTTGTTTTCAATTTAGAGAAATACCATTAACATTGCAACAATCCTGTGATAAAATACGTTCCATGGTTGACAATGCAGATTATCCTCCAAATAGGATAATTTCCATTAAAAGATAAATCCGTTGACTCAAGTGTGTGTTTTTCGAATAAAATTCTTACATTCTAACAGGCACCCAATAGGAGATTTCCGAAACATAATAACCTATTTCATCTTATTATGTTTGACGGGAATAGTTTTATTTCGGATGCAAATGAGAAACGAATTCGTTTAAAACTTCTCGTGTTCTATGCAAAATATTTTCCTAACAATTTGATCTGAAAGATAGGTAACTTTGAACGAAAATCTGATTCTTGTTCTATTTAATATATTTATATTAGCGATGCTTGCTTTGGATCTGGGCATTATTCAAAGGAAAGCCCACTTCCCATCAATGAAGGAAGCACTTGGCTGGACATTTGTCTGGGTGAGTTTAGCAATTCTTTTCGGCTTGTTCATCTGGTCTGAGCGCGGGAGCGACAAAGCTCTGGAATTTTACACGGGTTATGTTGTGGAAGAAGCGCTATCGGTTGATAATGTATTTGTCTTTATTGTCATTTTTTCATTCTTTGGTGTACCCAAACATGCACAACATAAAGTATTATTTTGGGGAATCTTGGGTGCTATTATCTTTCGTGCGATATTCATCGTCGCAGGCGCAGCATTAATTTCTCAATTCCATTGGATACTTTACCTCTTAGGTATTTTTTTAGTTTTCACCGCTATCAAACTTGCAGTTCAAAAAGAAACTGAGATACATCCCGATCACAATCCTTTAATCCGATTTGCGCGAAAAATTCTGCCGGTAACAAAGGATTATGAAGGAGAGAAATTCATCGTCCGGCACAATGGCAAGCGGTACATGACTCCTCTCTTTCTCGTCCTCTTAATGATTGAAAGTACCGACATCGCATTTGCCACGGATTCCATCCCTGCAATATTCGCAATTACACGGGACACGTTCATCATTTACACATCGAACATTTTTGCGATACTTGGACTTCGGTCGTTATATTTTGTTGTTGCTGGTTTCATGAAACAATTTCGGTATCTCAAGTACGGTCTTTCAATTGTTCTCGGTATCATTGGTATTAAGATGCTGATTGAACCATGGTATAAAATGTCAATAATCGCTTCGCTCGTAACGATCTTCGGTATTATTACACTATCGATAGTTGCTTCGATTCTTCATCATGATAAAGTTGAATCATCAAAAGGAAAATGAGACGGCATTCCGCATTCATACCTCTGTCACGTGAGCACCACGACGGGCTTCTCCTTGCAGCTCGCCTTCAGCAGGGACACAAGGCGCTCCTCAAATTGTGGTCTCATGATTTAAACTGGCAGGCAGAGTATATTGAAAAATTCTTTAATGATAATCTTGAACGGCATTTTCAAGTTGAGGAAAATATTTTATTCCCTGTCGCTCATTCAACGATCAGTGACAGAGCAGATCTTGTTCAACAATTGCTCGATGAACATAAATATATGACTTCGCTGATTGAATATTTTCGTCATCTAAATCAAAAAGATTTAACGAAGACACTTAAATTATTTGGTAAAACGCTGGAAGACCATATTCACAGCGAAGAGCGTGAATTGTTCCCAATCTGTGAACAAAATATTCCGGCAGAAAAATTAGCTGAACTCGGAAAATCTATTAAACACTATCTTAAAGGAGTATAGTATCATGTATGTAAAAATAAATGGCTTCGGGATCGATTATAACGTTGAGGGACCTGATGCAGGGATACCCATTGTATTTATCCACGGTTTTCCATTTAACAAGGAAATATGGAAACCACAAATTGAGGCATTAAAAAAAAAATACTATATCATCAGCTATGATGTTCGAGGACATGGTGCAAGCGATGTTGGCAATGCACAGTACACAATCGAATATTGTGTTGACGATTTTATTTACCTTTTAAATATATTGAAAGTTGAAAGCGCTGTGGTAGTCGGACACTCGATGGGCGGTTATATTGCATTGCGAGCTATCGAACGGAACCCTGAGCGATTTCGCGGTTTGGTCCTTTGCAACACACGAAGCGAATGCGATAACAACGAGGTGAAAATAAAGCGAGCAATACAGGCAAAGACTGTTAAGTTTTACGGCACAAAGAAGTTTGCCAATAAATTTTTACCAACCGCAATATACGAGAAAACAATACAGAACAATCCCGAGCTGGTGCGATCAATGTGTCAGATCATCGAAAAAACATCACCGAACGCTATTGCAGGTATGTTAATCGCTCTTTCGGCAAGGACAGATAGTACGCCGTCACTCACAAAGATAAATGTTCCTACACTCATAATGGTTGGGCAATTCGATGAGCTGACTCCGCCATCGTTATCGATTTCAATGAAAGAAAAGATTCCGAATGCCGAGACGCACATACTCGCAAATTCAGCGCATCTCAGTAACCTTGAAAATCCCGAGGAATTCAATAAACATCTTCTCGAGTTTCTAAAGAAAGTATCATGAAGAAGTCGTCGGGTAGACAACATGAAAAATCGATTCTCGTTTTATCAGCAACTGCTGGCGCAGGACATGTACGTGCCGGTGAAGCGCTTATTGATACTGCCAAGAAGTTGTCTCTGCCCATCAAGATACAACATGAAGACATCTTGAATTTCACATCACCCGTTTTTAAAAAATTATATAACGATCTGTATTTTGCTATCGTAAATGCTTCACCTGACCTGTGGGGATATCTCTATAAAAGAACAGAATTTAAAGGTCCTGGAAAGGAAAGATCGCCACTTATAAAACTCTTCGATCAATTCAATTATAAAAAATATCTTCAAGCTTTGGAGGAAATACAGCCGGATGCAGTATTATGCACCCATTTTCTTCCGTACGCAGCCATCGCCCATGAACTCCGGAAACCTTCTTGGAAAATTCCATTCTTCGTTGCAACAACTGATTATGATGTCCATTCCCTGTGGATCAACCCGAACATCGAGCATTATTATACTGCAAGCGAAGAGGCTGCGTGGACAATTCAATCGCATGGTATTGGAAAAAATAAGGTCACAGTAACAGGCATTCCAGTCATGCCTCAGTTTGGTGTTCACAATAAACAAAAGGAAGCCGAAAATAATCTTAACCTATTACCCAGTACCTTTACTATCATGATTCTATCGGGTGGTTATGGTGTAGGTATGATTGACAAGTTAATACCCTCTGTTGCTGATTTACTATCGACTTATAAGCAAAAGAAATTTCAGATGCTCGTTGTTTGTGGAAACAATCAAAAATTGTATGATAAACTTAAACAAATTGCTTTTCCTAGAAACATATCAATCCAACTTTATAAATTCATATCGTTCGTAGATCAACTAATGGATTGTGCAGATGTACTCATCACGAAATCAGGCGGCTTAACTGTATCAGAAGCACTTGCAAAACATCTACCGATGATTATTTTCGATCCGATACCGGGGCAGGAGGGACGAAACGCAGAGTACCTAACTGAACACGGCGCCGCGCTACGGGCATTTAGTTTCCCAAATCTGCAATTTAAATTGAAACAGATAATTGAGCAACCTGCGGTTACGAAAAAGATGAAGTCTAATGCTGAGAGAATTGCTCATCCCGATGCGGCAAAAAATATATTAGAGGATGTTATAAAAAACATTTCTTAGGACAGATCTTGATTCATACAATAAATTGAGATTTGTAGTTACGGATAGAGTTTGGTAAATTTACTCACTGTTTCAAATAATCTTACACAGAAAACATTATGAAAAATTTCAATAAATCAACAGTTGGCTTATCTTCTTCAAACGAAAATAATTCATTCAAGCGATTATGCCGAACACGTATGACTGCAACACTCCGCTCAATGGTGAGAGAAACCGAGCTTTCAAAGAACGATTTCATCTATCCCCTTTTCAAAGACACATTCCACATGCCTACGGCGGTTTACAGCGTCAGCGGTGAGTATTCAATAGTGAGAGCTGCACCAAACTTGGATGGATTGATGAGTAGCGCGTGATGATGGAAATACTTACGAGCATCAAACGTGCAGGTGCTGATTTAATTCTCACATATCAAGCAAAAGAAGCGGCAAAGCTGCTCTAAGTTTTAACATTCGTGCAGAAAATTCTCGTTACCGGCGCCACCGGTTGTATCGGTTCTAATCTCATAATCGAGCTTCTCCGGCAGGGGTATAATGTTCGTGCTTTCCATCGTACATCATCAAATACATTAACACTTAAAGATGTGAACGTTGAGTGCGTTATCGGCGACATTCTAAATAAAGAATCACTGCGCAAAGCGATGCGTGGCTGTGATACTGTTTTCCATACAGCGGCACTTGTTACCTTTTGGAAGCGTCAACGTGTTGAACAGTTCGAAGTAAACGTTCAGGGTACAATGAATATTGTAGAATCCTGTTTAGACCTTGGCATCGAAAGACTTGTCCACATCAGTACAATTGCTGCGCTTGGTTATCGAACGGATGGTCAGCTCATCGATGAAAGAACAGCATACAATTGGGGACGACGGTATTCTTACCGATATACTAAATTCCTCGCTGAGCTTGAAGTTCTCAAAGGAGTTGAGAAAGGACTGAATGCAACAATTGTTAATCCATCAATTATCATCGGACCACGCGACATAAACGCTCATGGCGGCACGATTGTGCGGGAGATAAAGCGGGGACGTATTCCATTCTACCCAAAAGGCGGTATGAACATTGTTAGTGTACACGACATTGTTGGAGGAATGATTTCTGCTGCTAATGTTGGACGAAGCGGTGAACGTTACATTCTCGGCGGAGTTAATCTGGCAAACAAGGAAGTTTTCGAGCTTGCAGCGAAAGTTTTAGGCGGGAAAGCTCCAAAACTAGAAGCTCCAACATGGTTATTAAAAACTGCTGCCAAAGTGTTTGACGTCTTCGGTGATATAACTGGAATAAAACCACCGCTCACATCCGACCTTGCCGCCGCCGTGGGATTGTATAATTGGTATTCCATTGAAAAAGCAAAACGAGAACTTGGATATCAACCGACACCGATTGAAGATGCAATAAAGGAGGCATATAAGTGGTACAAAGAGAATGGAATGATGTGAGATATGAGATTTAGGTTTTCGGATTGTAGATCGCATTAAACAGGATTTTTATTTTATACTTTATTCTATTCTTCACCGAGAGAAAGGAGTTTATCTTCCTCCGTCACAATATGAGGCAGCGTTCGTTTCGGCAGCCCATACCGAGCGTAATATTTTAAAAAACATTGTTCGCAAATAGGAAAGGTCTCAAGAGTATCACCGCCTGAAAAATTATTAGAATATCAATAAATTAAAACGCCATTCCGAAGCGTACGGAATGGCGTCTTAAATATCCGGGATGTTTCAGTAATACTATCCGCCCATATGTCCCTTTATTTGTAACGATTTCTTTCCATTGGGACCTGATACCTTAATAATTACTGTAACTGGGATTCGTACGGTTGACCCCTGTGTTTGATCAACAACTTCAAACGAAAATTCCGTGTTTCCAAGCCCTCGTTCGCGAACATCATCAAGTGTGACATCAACATCACCTGTTACATTAAAATTGTAGTCTGACAATGGAGGTGGGGTGTACTGCAATATAACATTGATCTGAGTATTTTTCGAAAGCGGATTTCCGTTTTCATCCGTAACCTTATAATAAATCGGACCGGAAGAACCACGTGATGGTACCTCAAAACTATCGGGCATTGGATATGGATATGGTGGCATAGTTTCTATTTTTGGCACACCTGAAAATAGGATCAAGATCGAATCGCTAATAGGAACACTATGTTCCCCTAAAGTATATGCTCTAATCCAGGCATAACCCGTCCCATCACCATAATATAGCGGATTCAGTCCGGATGCTTTCGGGAGTGGATTGCCACTATAAAGCGTAACCTTTGCATGGCTAAACCTATCAGTAAATCCAGAAGCATCAATAACGCCACCTGTTGTATTGAAGTACACAGCTGTACCAAGTTTCACAGGATTACTATATTTATCACCAACTTGAACCAGTATGCCATCTGTATTATTTACCCAATCATACCCGGGGAAATTGAAAAAGTCAGCCCCAATTGTAAAATGTGACTGGTCTGGTAAACCGGCATTCACCGTGATGATGACCGGTGTCGAGATAATCCAGAAACCGTCCGTCTCCCTATGTATTTTAGCGATGAATTGTAACACGCCAGATATAGTACCACTATTCACCGTTGTCGCAATACGCCCCGAGGCATTTGTGATCGCTTTAGAAGGAGAGACATAGGCAGCGTAATTACCGTTAGTTGTATCGGTCGGTGTACCCATGAGTATAAATTCAACTGTATCACGATGGTCAATATCTATCGGGAAACCAAGAGAATCTCTAACTTCCCAAGTAAGAATCGTGGATTCGGTTCCACCAACACCGTACACCGAAATTTCTCTCGATGTCATACCAACGAAAGCAATCGAATGTGCGTATAACGCAGACTTACTTGTGTCCCGAATGCTGGTCACTGTATCGCGGATGAGATAAAAATCTTGGGAAGATAATTTCCCGGCTTCAGCATTAAATGAAGCGCTTTGGGGTTTGTATCCAGTTCTTGCAATTTTGAGCAATCCTGAAATAGATGGCAGCCCTTGCAAATTTATTGAAAAAGAATATTCTCCGCCATAGGATGTTGCCACACTGTCAGTAAGAAGGCTTGAGACGAGCGTAACTGTTGCATTGTTCAGGGGAAGTCTACTCTGTGCATCGAACACCCTTCCAAGAACCTGCGCAACAGTTGAAGCTTGATCCACACCTAATAGTACGTCGCCTAAATCTTTGGTGTAACCCTTATAAATTGTAAACGTTTTTTGATATGTACGATATCCTAACTTATAGATCGTTAATTTCACTTGCACCGAATCACGATCGATAAGGTCGGCTAATAGACGGAATGTTCCTTCTTTTAATGTAACAACTGAGTCAACATATCCGGGAACCGTTAAAAGCACCGTAGCACTCCGTAGAGGATACAAGTAGGTGCTGCTGTCGCGTACAGTTCCTGTTATAATCGCTAAAGTTGACACATCGATACCTAATCCTACGGATAGAATGGTATCTTTTGCGACCGAGATATTTCTCGAATCGGTCACATAACCCATTTTACGTGCCACCAATGTTGCATTAGTATTTTGGATTTTACTTCGATCAACCTCAAAGCGGAACTCACCGTCGGTGGAAGTATAAAAAGAATCCACTCGATTCGAAGTAGTAAGATAAACAGCCGTATTGGAAATAGGGTTGTTGGTATATATATCATACACCGATCCACTAATGTGAGAAACACCGGGTTGCGGCGGCTGTTGGTCGGGAGTAACGGGTGGTTGATCTTTACAGCTCCACATTCCTAATGTAAAGGCAGCTGCTATCAATAATAATATTAGTTTTGATCTCATAATTGAAATTCCTTAAAATATAATGTCATTGTCATTATACATCCGATTTAGATAGTTTACTCTTTCTTCTCAAACTCTTTCTTATATTGATCGCGTTTCTTATCGATAAGCTCCTGTCGGCTTCGGTGCTCGAGCATACGATCCCTGATTGGATTCAAAAGCTCAACTTTCAAGAGGACAACTAATTCGTCTTTCGTTGTGCCTTTCTCATCGGAGCCAAATATATATCTTAGCCCAAAAAACCACCATGGCAGGTCCTTCAGAAATGGAATCCCCTCGCGCTTACTCGTCTCCTTTGTTCTCATTAGTCCGCCTAAAACGGTTTCTTCACCATCATAAAGCAATGCATGGGTTTTTACTTGTGCGCGGTCAATTTCTGGTCCCGTTGTTCCCGACGTTGCCTCACTCTGCTCAATTGCCAAATCAAGCCAGATGAAATTGGTATCCGATTGTGTATAAACCGTAGGTGTCACTTCGATTATTGTACCCGTGGGAAACATCTGTTGAATTGTATTGCCGGCAATATCTCTTGATGTGAGAAAAATATCCTTCCCAACCTGGATTCTTCCTTTTTTACCATTTCTAACAACTACATCGGGGCTAATCAATATTTCACCGAGTTCGTTGGAGCCAAAGAATTTCACCAATGCATTGATGTTCGCAAATGTAAATTCGGGTGGAGAAGCAAAATATCCCAACGCTTTCCCGAAGGAACCTCGCGGTCTCGGTTGAATAGGTCCAGTGGTATCATTCTGGGTCATACCTGCGTTAATATATCCTTGTTCTTCTACTTCATTTCCCTTCTTGCGATGGAAATCCCAGCTGACACCATATTGTTGAAGTTTTTGTACATTGGTTGAAAAGAAAACCGCAGAGATTCTAACGTCACGACTATCGAGGGTTGGGGGTGGCTCTGTGGGAGCAACTCCCGGTTGACCTGCTTCCATAGTCGGACCTAAACCAGTTTGTACGATGCGGATAAAGTCGGCTTCTTCCATATATGTCAACCCGTGACGGTTTAGTATCATCTCGAGTGCATCACGCCAATACTGATTGACGACATAAACTCCGATTGGCATTCTTCTTTTTTCCAGATCAATAATGATCTTGCCCGCGAACTGCTTGCTCAGCTCGTTGATAACGAGCAGTGCTTGATCTATTCGCATGGTAGAATCAAGGGAAACAATTTCCTGAGGATTCACATATCCTTTTGTTCTCATACGAACATCTCTCGCCTGTCCATATGTAAAGTGGATGGATATGAGAGTTAAACAAAACAGCAAAACAAAATATTTCTTTTTCATGGACGCTCCGTAAATTATGCTATTTAATCGGTTGACCAACACGAATTGTAAGTTCAAAACGTTCTGCAACACCACCTTTATTTAATAAACACTCTATCTTTCCTTCATTAGGAATGATACGTGTTACGTATCCGAGATAAACTTTATCACCTTCTTCAAGGATTCTCGATTTCTGATTTTGGTCGATTATAAACGCTTTCCCCGGTATAACGGCTTTCAAATCGGATCGTTCAATTTCTATTTCATCAGCTTGTGGTGCCTGTATTTCATGCATTATTAATGGATAGAAAGGATTCGATCCGGGGACCTTCTGCATAGTTATCTGTGTACCGGGGGCATTATTCAGCTCGGGAATCGAGGAATAGAAGGCTTGCAATTCCATATCAAACAGAACAAGAATTCTCGTCTCGTTCGATGTGAGCGTTTTCGATTCATATCCCCTCAAGGTTAAATTTGAAATTTTTAAAAGACGCTTGCCGCTTTCGATGTACCAGATAAATTTAGAAAGGTTAGTGAAGAAAGCTTCTCCTTTTAATGTGTACAGGTTATAACCATAATTTCCAAAATCGCGAGGACCAGCGTATGTCATGTCCATCTTCACTTCTCCGCTGACATCCATAGTCCGGTTGAGATACCCATATGTTTCGCCCGTGATATCTCTCTGCGGCACATCTTTATTCCGCGTCTCCCAGTGCTTCTTAACTGCTTCCAACTGAGCGGCAGCCATGTTATATTGATTTGCAAGATCGGGTGTATTTTGAAGCTCGACTTCTATTTTTTTTATCTCTGCTTCGATTGTCCTAAGTTTCTTGGGAAGGGAAAAGGTAGTGAAAAACAATCCAACCGCAAGAATAATAGCCAGAACAACACCGAGCACAATTGTATTTCGTAGGATATATGACAAGGTTATCTCCGAAAATTTTTAAACATTGCTCTAATAATTATTTTGCCTTCGCTGAATCTGACACTGTCGGTTTCTCGATCTGCGGAGGCACTGAAATAACAAAATTATAAACAGGTGGAGTATTTGGGCGAATTTCCCGCACTTCAACCTTCACTAATGTAGCATTATCGAATAATGCCGAAATGCGTGGAATCCGACCCCGATACAACGCGTATCCCTGGATGCCCATCGCCCCGCCGGGTTGCGACCGCAATTCAGTTATCCATATTCCACCTAAATCTTCAACGCCTTTGGCAAGCCGGGAAACTGTTTTGTTCCACCTATCAGCACCGGGTACTAAAGAATCGTACACTGCAAGTGCGGTATTATACCGCGTAATTTGATCTTCCAATCCGGCAATGGCAGCTTTAAGTTTTTCATTCTCATTCAATTTATCTTGAAGCTGTAATAACACTCGTTGCTTGCTTGAAATATCTTTTTGAATGCTTGCATATCTTGACGTAAAAAAGAATGACGCAAAAAATACAAGTGCCATAAGCAGATAGCCATGCCAAGCGAGCTTGAATGCACGTTGCCTCTCACGAACATTCTCGGGAAGAAGATTGGTTGTATAGAACGCTGGATGATCATCATCTAATATTTTCCATGCAGTCGCAATCGGGACGGCGTATTCCGGAATTTGTTCCTGAATTTCTGGTTGAAGCTGACTCGCATCTAAATGAGGTGTTCGTAAATATTGAATGTCCACTTCTGGTAGTTGCTCGCGCATGAACTCATCGAAGGCAATCCTACGGCTTTCACCAGCTAACAGAATTTTATCGATGCGGGGAATACCCATATTATCCTGCTCAAGTAATAACCGGCTATAGACGGTATTCTGAATATTCGGTGAATCGAAACCTTCTCCTAAAACAGGAGCGAAGTGGAAAAATTCCGTCCCCTTCATAAAAATAAGGCGGGTGAATTCAACTCCGATATAAATAATTGTTGTAATTTCTTCCGGGGCAAATCCGTAATTAGCACGAGCAAGATTCATCAACGCGACGTCGCCAATCTCTATCAGGGCTATCCTGGGCAGCCGATTCCCGATAAATGGCTTGATATCTTCGAAGACATTGAGCATTGCAATTCCATCTTCTCGGACAACGCATATCAAATTTTTTTCCCCTGAGTAGAAAAAATCGATAGCATCTGGTGCTGGTTGGACGGCACGGACAGTTCTTAATTCATCAAGAACACGCTGTTTCAGTTTTTTCCCTTCAAGCCCAAAATTACTTTCAAGTGTATGGTAATAGATGCTCGGCTCAGAAACAGCGTAACCTACGACATAATCTTTAGTTGAATATTTTGATATTAAACTTATGAAAACATTGCTGTTGCTCACGGGTCCTTCGGCAGGCATATCGGAACCACCTAAAGCAAATGTCTCGCTTGTATCGCTGAGATTATCTAACTCAACATTCATGTTCTGACGCTCTTCAAGCTTTGTTGACAGCGTAGTCGATTGAAGCTCGTCGATGACGATGGTACCTTTCTTAATAGATAGTTTTGCAAGTTTCAGCTCAAGTCCATCGACAAAAAGCCCGATAGCAGAATTTTTCCTACCACGTAATGATGCCATAGACTAAGGTTCCTTTGTAAATGTAATGATAATTAATCTCCTGTTGGTGTGAGATTAAGAATTTGCTGCAATCTACGTTTATTGTTTGCGAAATTCATCGCTACTTCTAATGATATCTTTTTTTGAAGATACAGCCGTTTCAAATCCTGTTCCATCGTCATCATACCCTGATCGGCAGATTCAGCCATCATCTGATATATCTCGCTTGTGTTTGTATTTTTTATTGCGGCACGTACCGAAGGTGTTGCCACCATGACTTCCTTGGCGAGCACTCTTTTTTTATCAATACTCGGGATTAATTTTTGAGAAATAACACATTGAAGCACATCCGCAAGACGATTTCGAACACGTTCTTGTTCAATTGGTTGAACTTCACCGATGATACGATCTATGCTTTCTACCGCTGAAGAGGTATGTAATGTTGAAAACACTTTATGACCGCTGTCTGTCACTTCAAGAGCTGTTAAAATAGTATCGGGATCTCGCAGCTCACCAATAATGATAATATCCGGATCTTGACGGAGTGATTGCACTGTGCCCTCTTTGAATGAAAGTACATCTCTTCCAATTTCGCGGTGGCGGATGATGCA
>CAYGZC010000304.1:0-3414 GCA_964354225.1 uncultured Chlorobiaceae bacterium
AAGGCCACTCCTCAACAGATTGTAAATGCTGGTCTATTAGCTCCTGGTGCGATTGGTAGCGGAACGGCTAGTACGGGTGCTTTTACAACCATTTCAGCGTCTAGCACTGTTTCAGGTACTGGATTTTCGACTTATTTAGCATCTCCTCCAGCGATTGGATCTACAGCGCCAAGCACTGGAAAATTCACAACGATTGAATCAACCATTGCAACTGGGACAGCGCCATTCATTGTTGCATCAACTACAAATGTAGCTAACCTTAACGCAAGCTCATTAGGTGGTGCTACATTTGCTTCTCCAGGGGCTATTGGTAGCGGTACTGCAAGCACTGGTGCGTTCACTACATTAAGTGCCTCAAGCACAGTATCTGGCACTGGATTTAGCACTTATCTGCTTTCTCCTCCTGCTATCGGCACAACAACTCCTGCTGCTGGTAAATTCACTGACCTAACCAGCACTGGAAACACAACTATCGGCGATGCTTCTACTGATACGTTTACGGTTTATCCGCAGACAATTTCATTAATCAACAGCACTGCAATCACTGCTGCAAGCACTAAGACGCTTACGTTAAATGGCGGCGCTGGATCAAATGGTTTAGTGATTGATGCAAGTAATAATGTTGGTATTGGTGCTGGTCCTTCAGTTAAATTAGATGTTAACGGAATAAACGGATGGTCTGGTGGATCTACTGGAGCAACAGCACAAATTGTAGGAGCATCAAGCGGCGTAAATGCTGGGGGAAATTTAAGAGTTTTATCAAACACTAGCGTAGCCGCAAATGCTGGTGGATCTATTACGTTTGGTGGTTACTATATATCTACGACTAACTCAATAGATTTTGGTCAAATTTTTGGAGCTAAAGAAAACGCAACATCTGGAAACGCTGCTGGATATTTGTCGTTTGCTACTAGAGCAAGCGGGGGCAATATAACAGAATACGCCCGCATAACTTCTGCTGGATACTTGCTTCTTGGTTATACAACATCAAATGGAGCTTATAATCTTCAAGTAAATAGTCAAATTTTTGCTACAAGTGCAACAATAGCAACATCTGATGAAAATTATAAAACTAATGTAACTCCTTTAGCTAATGCTTTAAATTTAATTAAAAAACTTAATCCAGTATCATTTGATTGGAAAGAACACAAAGTTCATGCGTTTGACACTAAAAATACTACAGTTGGCTTTTTGGCTCAAGAAGTGCAATTAGCATTGTCTGAAGAGCCTTACGTTAACAGCATTGTTAAAGAAAGCGAAGTGACTCTACCTGATGGCGAAAAAGAAAAATTCCTTGGCATTGCTGAAGGTAACATGATTGCTATTTTGACCAAAGCAATTCAAGAATTAACAACCCGCCTTGAATTATTGGAGGCAAAATAACCATGTCGAGCTTATCAAATCAACAAATTAACTCTTCTTTTTCTGGCTTATTACAAGTTCCAGGGGGAATAACTTCTAGTTTGCAACAAGTGCAAGATGGCAATGGAAATCCTACTGGTTTATTCATAAGCTCAACAGGAACAAACACAACAACAACTGATTCTTTTGTTGCGTCAAAGGAAGGCATTGCTCTTACTGATGCTATTCCTAGATTGATTTCTGATGGGTTTGGAGATTCTGTTTCTGTCAAAGATTTTGGCGCTATTGGTGATGGCGTTGCTGATGACACTATTGCAATCCAAAACGCAGTAAGCTCAATAATTTCTGTTGGAGGAGGATCTATATATTTTCCATCAGGAAATTATAAGATTAGTTCTGCAATTAACTTTAACGGAGAACATCTTTATATTTATGGCGATGGAATTAAGGCAACAAATATCACGGCAACTCATAATGGATACATGTTTCATTTTACAGAAGATTATTTTGTTATTCGCGATATTTCTTTTGTGGGGCCAATAAATCCAGCATATACAAGTTCAACTGGCATTAGAGCAGATGTTCGATTTGAGCTTGGCGTAAAAGTTGGCGCTCAAAATTATTCAATAAAAAATGTTTTAGTTAATAATTGTTATAACGGTTTAGACCTAGAAGGTTCTGCAAATAGCTTGTTGGACGGAATACAAACAATCAATTGTTATAATATTGGCATTAGATGCGTTGCGGCACAAGGAAAATGGAACTCGTTGAACGTTGCAACTTCGTTTTCGCATGGATTAAGCCTAGAGCCTCACCCAACACCAGGGCTTGGCATGGCCTCTCCATTTATTTCAAATCTTGAAACTTTTGCAAATGGCGGGTATGGCGTTTACGTTCAAAGCGGAATGGGATTGCAACTTATTGGAGCTTTTATCAACAATGATTCTAAAGGAGGAATTTATTTTGATACAAATCCATTGCTAATTATAGGCCAAATAACAAATGCAATTATTCAGTTTTGTGGCGTAAATCCATTTGATCCAAGAACAAATCCTTCAAATCCTTACACTGGGAACAAAAATGCAGCAGCAATACAAAAAGTTGTTGGAGCAACTGGTGCTGTAATTATTGATAATTTGACTACATATAACAATGCAGGATGCGACATTAAAACTTCTGGATCTACAATTTTAACATCATCTTATTTGATTGGTTGCGGTGGAGGAATTCCAGCAAGCAATGGACAACCAGCAGAGCCAGCATCAGCAACTGATATTTTTGCATTTCAAGATAATGGCGGCGCAAACAGAATAACTGGATGCTCGATGGCATCTCCTGTTCAAATAAATGGAAACTTTAATACAATATCAACATCATTTATTTCTAATAACTCTAGTTCTGTTCCTACTTTTGATGTTGCCGCAGCAAGTCAATATAGTGTTTTTACCGGATTAAATATTTATCAAAATAACGGAGCAGGAATTTCATTTAGATCTAATGCAGGATCTATTTATTATGTTTCAAATGTTTCTGCTCTTGGAGGATCAATAGTTAACAATGGTTCAAGTAGTTCTGGAGATGTATTGCCAAACACTGTAACAGCAAAAACTTCATTTGTTAGTAAAAATGTTGCAACAGATGTTTCAGTAAACTCGTCTGCGTTACAAGTTTTTTCATTTAATAATGGAAATTCTGCTTTAGGTTTAAAATCATCAGATTCAACAATAAAAGTAACAGCATCAAGCAATACTGTTGATAGAAAAATACGTTGTCTTGTGGACGGTGAAACTGTTTATATTCTTGCTTCTACAAGTTCATCTTAATTAAAAAACAATAATGGCAGCTAAATATTTCACTATTGATTTAGTTCCGCAGCTTGGTGGTCAACTTGGTGAGTATGCCTATAAGGTAACTTATCATGGGACCACTACGGCTGTTCCGATCTTTGAGGATCAGGCATTAAGCTCTGGCATACCTAATCCAGCGATTAACACAACTAGGAACATTTCGTTCTGGGTTGCTGATGGAACTGTTCAATATGACATCACTGTT
>CAYGZC010000305.1:0-4610 GCA_964354225.1 uncultured Chlorobiaceae bacterium
GGGCAAAAAAGTCAAGGTGTGCATATTGATGAGACAACTCTAAGTGAAGAATGGCGTTGGGTTGAATTTACAACCGAATCCGGTTTACCTTCCAATCAAATCAATTCACTCGTTGAAACAAGTGATGGAAATATATGGGTCGGCACTGCTGCGGGGGTCGCATCGTATAATGGATATTTTTGGATTCCTGTTGATCCCTCTCTGGGATTGCCACAACAGCAGGTTTCATCCCTGTATCGTTGGATGAATTCAATAGTTGTAAAATTTGAAGACGGTTCAATATATCGAGGAAACAAAAATGGTTTTCGGTATATAGACCTCAAGGGTAAATTCCCAAATGAGATCGTTCCTTTTGGATACGATAGATTATTATTTCGTGTTGACACACTCATATATTTCTACGAAGAGGGTAAAATAAAAATATTTGATCCATCACGAAATCTTATTGCTAAAGTTTCCAATGTTCCCCATCTGTTCATGTCGAAGGGTGATAATATCTGGCTAAATACTCCAAAAGGATTATATCAATGGATAAACAGCGCCTGGCGATGTAGGATGCAAGCGATAATGGGAGAGTTATCTATTAATTGTTTAATTGAAGACGAGAAAGGGACCGGCTTGGCGTCAATAGGCAATCCCTTCGGAGTTAGGGGATTGTGGGAATGGTATAAACAATCACAACCCGTTCTCAATCCAACGGAAAAAGGTGATTGGATAAAAGCGATGGATATTGCGCCTAACGGACAGGTACTGGCGTTATATCGATCAGGCGAGATTTTGATTCGGGATTCAGGAAAATGGTCAGAGCTTACTCCTTTGCCGCCTCAGATGAAAAACATTGAGTTTCTACAATTCAGAGCTAATGGTAATCTATGGGTGGGAACGAGGCGTGGTTTATTTCTTTTCAATCAACATTCAACTCGATGGACATATGTAAAACAAAATCCGCCCTTTAAAAATCGCGTGCTCGAGGTAATGAAAACCAAAGACGGATCACTTTGGTTAGCAACGGCTGACGGGGTTGAAATTCATACTGCTGACGGGAAAATAGAGAATATCACAAATATCAATGGACAACCTATATACGAGGTAACTGGTTTAGTCGAGGACGATGACGGAAATGTTTGGATATCGAGCGGCTCTTCATTGGATGGAACGTATCGTTGGGACGGATCAAGCTGGAGATATTATAGAGTCGATAAAAATATTCAGTGGCTGAGATTTCATAAAATTAGAAAAGATAGACATGGGAGACTCTGGTTCTTACGATTATCGAAAGAGTTTTTAATTGAGACCGATACGGTAGGAGTTTATATTTACGAGAATAAAAAATTTAGACCTTTGGGAAAAAGTGAGGGCTTATTATCAGATCGTGTTTATGCATTTGCAGAGGGAGATGACGGAGCGTTATGGTTTGGCACATCAAAGGGTGTAAGTTGCCTGAAGGAGGGTGCCTGGACACACTGGACCGTTGACACAGGACTAAAAATGAAATATATTTTTGCTATTGCAATCGATCACGAAAATCAAGTGTGGTGTGCCGATCGATCCAGCGGAGTCGCTTACATAGATATGCGAGGCAATGTTAAACACTTCACAACCCAGGATGGTCTTCCCAGTAATAAGGTCTGGGACCTTGCGGTTGATCCACTTGGCAGATTGTGGGTCACAACGGAAGCAGGGCTCTGTAGTTATAATCATGGAATATGGAATACCTATGATAGTAGGAGTGGATTAACTACCGCTCATTTATGGCCCGTCTATCCGACACCAGATAAGATCTATGTAGGAACTACAGGCACTGGATTAGCAATCTTAAATCTGCGAGAGTGCGATGACTTGCCGCCAAAGATTACACTTTTCAAACCAGTTGTCGAAGGAAACACTGTCTTATTGCGCTTCTTGCCGATTGCGTTTTGGGGTAAACCATCACCAAATGATATACTGGCACGCTATCGCTTGAACGATAGCAAATGGTCTGAATGGAGCACATCACACAGTTTTACTTTGGACGGATTCGAGCCGGGGGAATATTCGTATCAAGTTCAAGCAAAAAATCTTTTCGGGGATTTTGATGCAATAGGAAAAACTGGGTATTTCTCCATAGCTCCGCCGCTTTACATGCGTCCTAACGTTTGGATTCCAACAGTGACATTAATTTTTATTGTTGTATATCTCGGAGCGGCATACGTTATCCGTAAGCGGAAGCACGATAGAGCTTTGCGTGAGAGCGAAACAAAGTTTCGCTGTTTGATTGAATCGACATTTGAAGGAATCGCAATCAGTCAGGATGGAATTGTACTGGACGTAAACGAGAGTTTAACAAAAATGCTTGAATACACCTCCGCAGAATTGAAGAGTAAAAGTCTAGTAAATTGGACTACGAAAGAATCGCACGAGTTGTTTTTAAAGAACATAACCGCAGAGTCTGAAAAACCTTTTGAAGTACAACTTGTGCGAAAAGATACCTCAATAATATGGGTTGAGATCATCGCGCGGACGATTCCGTACGAAGGTAGAAAAGCGAGTGTTATTGCTATTCGTAATATCACTGAACGGAAACAAGACGAGAAAAAACTATTTGAATATCAGGGACAATTGAGATCGTTGGCATCGGAACTCTCAATTACGGAAGAGCGAGAACGGCGGCGCATGGCAGCGTTCCTTCACGATAGCATTGGGCAGTTGTTAGCTTTCTGCAAAATAAAACTAGGTTCACTCCAATTGTTAACATCCGCGGGTAAAGATGATAAGGGCTTACAGGAAATTCGCGAGTTTATCGAGCAGGCAATCCAGAATACACGCTCGTTGACTTTCGATTTAAGCCCACCCATTCTATACGAGCTCGGTTTTGAAGCGGCGGTGGAATCTCTTGCTGAGCAAATGGAAGATCAGCATGGTATTCGAATTACTGTTGTAAACGATAAGAATCCAAAACCATTAAACAATGAATTGCGTGTTCTTCTTTATTCTGCCGTGAGAGAACTGCTCGCAAATGTTGTTAAGCATGCGCGAGCACAAAAAGTTGAGATATCTTTAAGCAAGGGAGATGATAGTATCAGAATCGATGTTTCAGACAATGGAAAAGGTTTTAATCCCTTGGTAATCGCAGTAACGGGTGCCAAAAGTACCGGTTTTGGATTATTTAATATCAAAGAAAATTTACATCATTTTGGCGGCAATCTTGAAATTAATTCTGTCAAAGGTCGTGGAACCCGGGTTAGTATCACTGCACCATTACATAATGCAGAAAATATAACGGTGGAAAAAATATATGAGCATTCGAATCGTATTAGCTGACGATCATACAATTGTAAGGCAAGGATTGCGCAATTTATTGGAAGCCCATTCCGATTACAAAGTAATTGCAGAGGCAGAGGATGGGAAATTGGCTATCCAACTGACAAATGATCTTTTACCCGATCTGGTAATAATGGATATCACTATGCCCGACATCAATGGCATTGATGCAGCCCGGCAAATAAGTGATAGGCATCCAAATATAAAAATTATTGCACTCTCGATGCATTCTGACCGACGATTTGTAACCGAAATGCTCGAGGCTGGAGCTTCTGGTTACTTATTGAAAGATTGTGCATTGGAAGAACTAACACATGCAATTCAGGCAGTTCTATCCGATCAAGTATACGTCAGTCCGGCTATTGCGAACATAGTAATCCAGGATTTGAACGAGAAATTAGAGCAGATCGATAGTTCGACATCCCTTTCACAAAAGGAACAATTAGTTCTACGCTTACTTGCCAAAGGGATAAATACTAAAAGTACTGCCGCTCAACTTCATGTCAGTATAAAAACTATCGAAACCCACAGGCAGCATATCATGGAAAAATTGGGACTACATAGTATTGCAGAACTAACGAAATACGCTATCCGCAAAGGGTTGACCTCGCTCGAAGAATAAGTTAACTTATTACAAAATCAGTATTTATCTCCCTCAGGTTTTTCGAAGTAAAAATCAGGAATTCCCCTATTGCATCTTTATTGAAAAACGATAGATTTAAGTTTGATCCCTAGAGAAAGATTCTCGTCGTTAGAGATAAAACCTCTCTTTGTATATGTGGATTAGGGATGGGAAACAGCTTGGAGAGTTAACCATAGGCAACACTCCTCTAGATCCTAAAGCTCCGATATAGTTATGTCGGAGCTTTTATTTTATTAACCGTTTTAACACTGATTGGATAAAGCGATGATCAAATTTATCAGTAACGATTACCTTACCGATTCTTTTGGGTAAAGCAAATCTTGCTTTTTTATCTCTTCCAAACAGTAATCTAGTTAGTACCTTTTCATTGATAAAATTTAATTTAGGTCCGAATGGTATTCGGTCGAGCAATGTCTCAATTTGCCTGAATTCACGTTCAGATATTAGACGTGCTTCGCGAGCAATCTGTAGTTCCCATCTTAATCCTACAAGAACCTCCTCTCCATGATGGAGTATATAGTTAGAAAGTGGACTGCACCCCTTGCATGAGACAAAGAAAATAAGTATTTAAGGTGAGACCACCATGTCCGAGTGTCACGCTCGGAGAAAGGATACGTCTCATGTTAGAAGCAAGGAGAAAGTTCACAAAAGAATTTAAGCTTACAGT
>CAYGZC010000306.1:0-14576 GCA_964354225.1 uncultured Chlorobiaceae bacterium
GAATTGATGCTTAATATCTGCAACAAACTGGGTGTGCGACAAGATCACTTGATTTCCATCTACTTGTAGCAATCCTGCGGGATTCCAATAGAGCGATGATGCATCGTTGCCTATAGCCACAAACGATTCACCCAATGCAGTAGCACGTGCACCGACACCGATTTTAAGAAACTGGAAAGCCGATATGCCCACACGCTGCCCGCCTAAATTCGGAATCAATTGTGCATTGAGTTGTGCATTGAACATCAGCAAAATAATTACCGATATATTATATCTAAACTTCATCAATCTTTCGACTATCTTTTTTACTTTCATAATAATCATTTCCTGATGCCTTAGAACCTTATAGATAAACCGAGTTTTAATGTCCGAGGATTCAGATAACGTGCCGGATTATATGGAAAAGGGTCTAACGGTGCAGTTACATCCCGATATAACGGATCGTTCCAATCTGTTGGTGTTACTTGTCCGTATTCATATGCGGTTCCGGTTATTGGATTGATTATTTGAGCATTTTTATTATTGAAAAGATTCTGGATTTCTAAGTTTAAAACTAATTTTAAAAAATCGAAAGAGATATATTTTTCAAAGTTCAGATCAGTATAGAACCAATTACTTCCGATTTTTCCGTAAAGATTTGTTCTATCAGTCTGGTACTCAGGTCTTCCGGTTGTCGGATTATAACGATAAAACGTCTGCGGTGTATATCTTTTCCCGGATTGGAAAAATAGCCGGAGGTAAACATTATAATCATCAAGAATGCCTCTTCCAAACGCGAATAGAGGTTCATTTTTTGGAACGTTAAAATTTAAATTCACCGAAGCCTGCCATGGTCTGTCCCATACTACATAATTTTCTTTCAGATTTTCTTCCAAACCCTGCTGGATGTTGTAAACGTTTTCGTTTGCAGCAGAACTTTTTCCGGTTGCAATACTGTAAGAACCCGATAATGTTGCTCTGAGCATTTTTCCAATTCGTGTTTTATACTCCAACTCAATACCACGGATACGGGCATAATCTTGATTAATATAAATTGTGTATTCACCGCGTGTCGTGCCTGATAAAATAGCACGAAATCTTTTTGCGGTTATGTAGTCGAAGATATCTTTGTAGTATGCTGTGACCGAAAAGACATCATTCTCAGTAAGCTGATTTCTGAGACCGAGCTCGTATGCAACTGTTGTCTCGGGATTGAGATTTGGATTACCGATTGTCTGGAACGACGAACGAGATTTAGTTCCGCCGAGTTTGGCGTAAACAAATTGCGGCCGTGGTAGTTTTGAAAAATGTCCGTACGAGAAAAAGAGCGTTTGGTTATCCGTGATCGGGTGTGAAATTCCAAGTCGCGGGCTTATGCGCGCTTTCCAATATCTTCCGAACCATTTATAACTATCTTTTGTGTATTGGTCTTTAGTTGCCTGCGGGACAAGAACAGCTGCACCAGATTCAATTGCATCATCTACATATTTTCCGGGGACCCAATAATCAAGACGTAATCCAAAATTCAATATCATCCCGCTCATTGTAATGCCGTCTTGACCATAAATAGCGCCGTACGCCGGGAATACTTGATAAATATCATTATCGAATCCGAGCGGTTTCACCCATGGCTGTACGATATCGATCAATTGCATCTCTTGAAACCGAGATTCGATTCCGGCTTTTATCTTATGCTTTTCTGTTGGCGTTGTAGAAAAATCAAACTTGAATGTAGTTTCTTTCAAATAATGATCTCTCCATGAAGTCGGACTACCATAGTCATAGAATCCATTTCCCGGTATAACATTGATAGTATCGAACGAGCCGGGATTCGGGAAAGAATATTCCACCGGATAAGAAACAACATCTTTCGGCTCGATATAATCATCGAAGGGTTTATCGGGATTGGTGGCTCTTTTATTCGCATCACCGCGTACATGAGCGGTGTACGAGCTTATCTTCACTTCATAAAAAGTTTTTGTGTTTAAAGTGTGAGTCCAACTTATACTATGCTGCGTGTTTATTTGAGTATAAGTAGCCGCATTATCCGGAATTTTCTGAAAGAGAAACTGGTATCCCGGATTCGGTTCTACACGATCGAGAGTCGCTTGAACGGTTTGTGTATTCTGATCGATCTGGATTGATTTGCTGAACGCGTATGATAATTTCATCGTTGCTTCAGGTTTATAAGTTAATTTTGTCAAACCCGAATAACTGTTGCTTCTTCTGGGTGAATATTTTGTACCGTCAAGTATCGTAGAGTATAATCCTCTCGGAGCCATAACTTCATACCCAACGGGTCTGCCTGAATCAATTTTTTCTACCCAGCGTGTGTATCCATCTGTAAAATTTGCACTAAAATTCGAGAAGAAACTTACGCTGCCCGGGATGGTTAACCCAATCGAAGGTAGAGCATAAGTTGTGATCGGTTCTGGTCCGCTCAGATTGAATTCATAAATATCCGTGTTGAAATTCGATCTTGAATCGTTATTGAAGCCAAAGTGATCTCTTTTATGAGCCACGGCGCCTGAATAATTCTTTGCACCTTCCTTTGTAGTAATGTTGACAATGCCGGAAGTAGCCTGACCATACTCTGCGTTATACCCACCGGTAAGTACCTCTACTTCGGCTATAGCTTGAGGTGCAATCTGCAAACCGAATCCTTGGCCCGCAAGAGGATCTTGAACAGATATACCATCAATGAGATAGGCGTTTTCATAACTACGACCTCCGCGTATATGGATCTCGTTATCCGATTGTACAACACCTGTTTGAAGCGATACAACATCCTTCACGTCTTTTACACCGGTCACCTGAATATCTTCACTAGTGATAGACCGACGGCTTGATGTTTCTTCGATATTGAAGAGTGGTTTTTCACCGATGATGACAACTTCTCGTCCCAGTGTAAGAACGGTCTCGTCCATCTTGACGTTGAGTGTAGTCGATTCTCCTTCAGTTACTTTTATACCGGTATATTGCATCGTCTTATAACCGATGAGACTAACTTCAACAGTATATGAGCCGGGATTAATATTAGCGATGGCAAAATTCCCTTCGATGTTGGTTGCAGCACCGTAATAAGTGCCTTTTATAACAACATTCACGCTGGGAAGTGGATCACCGGATGCTTTATCTACGATAGTACCCATTATGGTTCCTTTTGATTGCGGGTAAGCCGGTTGAACGAAGACAAGCAATATTATAATGGAAATTAAAACTCTCATAAATCTATTCCGATGCGATATCAATTTTTTCATTATCCGCCGAATTCATCGATGAAAACACGTTTTAGAAAAGCAGGAATACCAAGTCCATTTCCCGGTGGTTTTGGGTTTGGGGGCAAGAACCACGTTCTATCATAACCATTCATTAAGTCAAGCGGTATAGTTAGAAATACAAACTTTCTGTTTACATTGATAACACCTATGTTTATTCGTTTACGCCATTTTGTAGTATCTGGTGGATTAGATATTATAGTAGTATCTGGTGGAATGGAATAGATGTACTCGGCACCAGATTGTTTTATAAAATCTCTAACAAAAATTGTATATGCAGATTTTACAGTCGGGCCCGGAATAACTCGTAACCGTGGAAATGAATCGGCAGAAGTTGAATTAGGATCTATGGGCCAATCATTCGGAATTCGAGATGAATATAGCGTATCGATAATTCGATCGACTGGGGCAAATTCTACTATTGAACCTTTAGTAGCGTCAATGTTAGGCCCAAATTTGGTTGAATACATAACCTTACCACCTGCCTCCTTATAGTAGAATAATGAATATGCTGCAACAGAATGACCATAGGCGGAACTATCTGGAATGATATCAGTTAACCAAAAAACAAATTTGTACAACATCAATGTCCGGACAAATGCAGGATTTAAATGAAATGGCAGGAATATACCACGGTTTTTATACGTCGCGCCAGTTCTCATATCCAGAACATCAAAATCACCAAGATTGCGTGGTTGATTTACACCCGGGAACGTATCAATTGCTGCAAATGCTTTTCGATAAAATGGGAGTAATGTATCTGGTGGAGATTCATAGTTAATGATTGTTAATAGATTGCATTTAGGTTTTTTCACATACCAGATTTTCTTTGCATCCGGTAGTGAAACGATTTGACTATATTCTCCGGCAACGTCCTTTGCACGTAAATAAATTCTGTTTGTATCATCCAACCTCAATCCAGAAACAGTACCAATTATTCCTTTATTGAAACCGTCAGGGTATTCACCTGCATAAACATCCGCATCTATCATACCTGTTGCATTTTCCGATCTCGAACGCGGGACCTCAATTGTAATAATTGTATTTTTTGCCGGAAACTCACACCATCCTAAAAGATCATTTGGATTGTTTAGATTTATAGAATAAGATTCAATAGTTTGATCACCATCTATATCGCTTCCTTCCCATGCAAAAGTGGCAACGGTATATGTTGTTTCAGGTGGTTGTACCATAATAATCTCTGTAGGGTTTAAGGGATCTACCGTTGTTTCAAATTCAACTGTCGGGGGTGAATTTATTATAGAGAAAATCTGTGCCGCACCGATTGGGTCGATTGCGTACTTCAGGTTAGGTAACCGTAAGTCGTCACCGTCATAAATATTGTTGCGGTTCTTGTCCCAGTACGGTTGTGAGTTCAATCTTACAATTCCACCGACATCGATTTTTTCTTTTAAAGTATTATCTACAGCCCGGACGATCACAGTGAAACGCTCTTTCGCAGATAACAAAGGGAACGAAACAAGACTATCATTCGCCGTCACCCATGCATAGCCCAGAGTATCTGGGATTTGGTTCGCGGGTACACTATCGGTTTTATAGAAAGCGAACAGATACCCTTGTACTATTCCATCAGGATCTTCGCCCCACCATCTTACCGATTGTCTGCTGATTACCGGAGCGAGTTGTTTCGATGTATCAATTTGAATCCATAAATATGTTTTGGGTGGTAAATTCTGTTTAGGATTCACCGGACTTTCTTTCTCACAGCTCAAAAATAATAGAGCTGTGAGAAGGATAAGAAATATGAATGGAACTATCCGATACATTATTTCACTAACATCATTTTTTTAACTTTATTGAAATTACCCGTTTGTAAACGATAAAAATAAATACCCGAAGAAAGTTTCGAGCCGTCGAATGTAACATGATAACGGCCGGCTTTCTGAACTTCGTTTTTCAAAGTAGCGACTTCCTGTCCTAAAATATTGTAAACTTTTAGAGTAACGAAATCTGCTCTGGGAAGTCCATACTCGATAACCGTTTTCGGATTAAACGGATTTGGATAGTTATTCGATAGCTCGTAAGCAAGCGGTAGCTGTTTAAAAGTTTCTACACCAACACTCACTGGCAGATATGTACCATAGTCTGCATTTGTTCTTGGAGCAACCTTATATCGGTTGTAGCTGTAATGAAGAATACCTTTCAATCCAACAAACTTATCACCAGTTTTAAGGATTGTTTTCCCTGCATAAATAGTGTCACCAATATAGGATGAATAATCATTTTTGCCGTCTCTAAGAACTGTGATTTCTCCTGTACCATCATCAACATTATACTCTGTATAAATTTGGTATGTAGGATTGAGGTTAGTTACTTCAACTGTATCGAATTCAACCAACATACCTTCCCATGGCTCGGCGTTGAAATCACCGTTACTTACCAATGGTCCGAATGTCCCGGTTGTTAATTCTACGGGCATAGGAATTGGATTCCCGGAAGAGAATATTTCAACCGCCGAGATATTATTGAGACAGGTAACATCATTCGTATAATTATAATACTCGGTTACAGTTCCTGTAACTGCAACACTGTCCCCTTTTTGTATATCCTTTAATGCACTCAGAGTGTCGTTGAACCACAAACCACTAAAAGGTCCATTCCCTGTTTGTATATGCCAAACCGATACACCATGGTTATTTATAGGGGCAAGACCATAGTCGCTTGTATCGGAAGTTACAACACCACGAATTGTAGCCACCGCACCAACATAGGGACTCCTGCCGTTCGTATAAGGTGTATACTGAACATCATGAATAGTCAGAACACCATCAGTGACTTTATAGAAATAAAATCCTTTTGTTGTATCGGTACTAATAGCACCTCCGGCACCATTTGCAGAAATCGAATAATAACCGTTAATATCACTTACCTTAATGAAGTATTTAACATTAGTACCGATAGACTGTGCTGGAATATTTACGCTGTAAAGCGTATCGCTGCTGATTGCTAACATAGTGTCGATGTTGTATGGTCCGTCATTCACACTGTAATATATCAATCGAGATTCTATCGTGGCACCAAGAGGTAATTGCTTTATAACTGCTTCAATTCTCGGTGTGCTATCGGGTGTAACGATCACAGGATAACGATACACCCTCGTAATGGATGGACGACTGACTCCGAGTACCATATCACCCGGGTAGATAGGTGCAATATTATATCCGTAATTATTCTGCTGTCCTGATACGGGCGTTACCCAACCACGAAGAGTATCAATCTGTGAAAAATCTGCAGGGTGAGCGTAAGTTGATGTGGGATCTCTATGAGCTCGCATTGTGAACCATTTTGAAGCATCATATGTAGCTATATTGTTTCCATCGGCATCAACAAGTAAGACTCCATAATTAGTGCTTAATCTTGATACAACTGTCAAGTTGGTTAACTCGACATACTTCGCTTCTAACGGTTCACCGGTAGTATACTTTACACCATTCGGATATGAGCTTTGATAAAGACCGCGATAAAAATCTCCAATCGCGGCAGGAGTTATCGGCGGTAGTTCCTGCTGATCAATAATATTATAACTAAGATTTTTAAGTGGTACAATTTGACTCATGCTATTCATTGAATTTCCCGGAAATTCGGTAATACAACCAGTCACCTCAATAATATCACCCGGTTGAATACCAAGCATATTTGTATAATACACTGAATCTTGTGGATTACTTGAAGAACTAAGATTGGGTCTGATGAAGATATGGCTAAAACCACCGTTGTAGCCTGTATCAGCAAGAACCATATTATAACCGATAGATGTGTATGTAAAAACTTTAGCAGGTATAACACATACTCCAACGACTGTAACCGTATCACCGTACCATTGACTTGAGACATATGTCCAGTTCGTGGAATTGGCACCTTGCAAAGTCCATCTTGAACCTACATTCTGTAGCTGGTCAGCAACAAACAATGAATCATATGGTTTATACTCAATATCACGAATATTGCGGTAAGGATACTGTGCATTAGCAATAGTCGCCAAAACAGATATCATTAATAGAACTCTTATCCAGACTTTCATTGTAAATCTCCTTTTTTTATTATATGATAAAATATTTTATTTGATTATCGATTATTTAACTACCAAAAACTTTCCTATACGAACATCACCCGTTTCATTATCTTTTACAGAAACGAGATACAAACCTGTTGCAATTGCCTGATCGTACCGTGATATCAAATCCCATGCATGCTCACCACCCGAAAACTGAGCAGGTGCGAGTAACGTTTCAAATTTAGTAAACCATTCGATGTCCGAACCATTGTACGTTGCTGCATCATGGTCAATAGTAGCTACAATATCACCTGCCAATGTATATATCCGTATTTCGCATCGTGCCGGTAAGTTATAAAAAATAATTTTTCTGTTTCTCTCACCACCAGAACTGCCCTCCCAGTATGCTCTAGCATAATATGGATTTGGATAGATACCTATACCAGTTGATTTATTTGAATTAGGCAGAGTACCGGGGATAACTCTTAATAATGATTTTGCACTTTCGAGACTTGGTAATTTATTTGATGAATCTCCTTTGTCGAAAGCCGTTACAGCATATAAATACTGCCACCCATTCAGGTGAGTCAGATTCATATCACTTGGAGGGAATCTATACCAATATTTATTAGTATCTCCAACAAAAGTTTTAGGTTCATCTAATTTTACTCGGTAGAAACCTGTATTATACCCAACATCATTTGAATCTATATCATATTCGGCTACAATAGGCATGTCACTAAAGAAATTTTCCGGCGTAGCAATATCCGCCCCGGCATTACTGCGATATACTCTGTACCCTTCAAAATCTTCAAGCTGCGTGATAGGATCGACTGATTTTTCGGAGGTATTTTTATCCCAATATATTGTTACTTGATTATCCGCTACCTCAGCACGAACTTTCGGACGCCGCGGAGGCTGGGGTAAGCTGTAACGTGTCAACAATCTATCTCCATTAATATCCTCACCCTCATCGAGTTTATTATTTCCGTTTACATCTTCACCGTCGTAAGTTTTCTGTGCCCATCCGAGATTCTTGAACAATATTGATTTTTGTTCCGGATAGTCATACCGCGGATGATCTTGACCATACATCTTCGCAGTGACGATTGCAAATATGACTTTCAGAGAATCGTGAGGATACATTGTTTTGAATGGTCCGGCAGAGAGTAATAAAGTTACATTGCTCGGCGCGGTTCTCAGTGTTGCGATTTTATCAGCAGGCATGCTGGTTGTCATTCTCGCATAACGATTCATCCATCGATTTGGATCTTCATCGTCAAGACCAGGAGAAAAGAATTCTTGTTCTCCTATCGAGGTTCGGAATTTCCATGCATTAAAATATGTCTTTGTGGATAGATCACGCAGGGAATCTATAGTTTTAGGTAACGAATCTGCACCAAGAAGAGTCATCGCGATATAACTTTTAGCGGGCGGACCTTGGTTGTTTCCATCAAAATCGAATCCATACGCCATTCTTCTAACAGAATCGTATCCTGCGGCAACATTAAAATATCCCGAACTGCCCGGGCGGACAAAGTTAGTATTTCGGACTACGAAATTATTCCATAATCCGACATAAACTGAATCGAGAGTATCCACAACATCTTTTTGTGAATACGGATCCTTGTATCCTGTATTATAAAATGTATAACTTAATATTATAAAAAAATCTGCTGTAGGTAAATTCCATGCGTAACTTTCTTGTTTGACAGTTAAACCTAATGGTAAGTGATATGGAATAGTATCGCCGGTAACAGGATCCCTTACATATTTATCAGTGTATTCACAAACGAAATCAAGATCACTTACAGCTCCATCTGTAGGTAATCCTGAAAAAGGATCAATCGATCTTTTAATAATCTGCGAACCCTCTTCCGAAGTAAACTCATAGTGTGTACCGGTAACACCGCTCACAGACCGATCTGTCGCACCTGTAGAAACTCCAGCTCCACGGCTACGAGAAATTGCTCCGAACCAGATACCACCCTGATAGAGATGTTCAATCCCCGATCCGCGAGGATATTCGGCGGAGTATTGTTCGGGCCAGTATGCATTTCTTGCACCGATTGTTCCGTAATTTGTTACAGTGAGCTGCAAACTGCCAACATTAACAACCTGGCGCTGATCTTTATCTGTTGTTTTATATAATGAGCCTCCTACACCATCATCTTGTTGGCTTAATGTAATACCAACACAAAATAATAAATATAATACAATTATTTTATGCTTCATTAAGATTCTCAAAGATTCCTTCGTAAATATTTAGATTGACTTGATGTATCAAATTTTGTAATCATGAATAAAAATATTTCAGGCGATCGCTTTTAAAATTGTTCTTTTTATATGAAAATCCATTTATACTTATCCTCATTAATCGAATTTATCTCCCAAGTCGTGACGCATTGGGGATTGATTCGAATGGACCGGATCAATAAGAATATTGAGAATATAATTCATTTTTCCAAAATAACAAAACTAATTCCAAAAAATGGCAAATTTGTTAAAAAATATTACATATTGATTAAGATAAAATATTAAGATATTCATTAAATATTTCTAACAAACGAGAGCTTGACAGTTTGGGTTCGATTAATTATAATTATTGAGTTAACAAAAATTTCCCCTCTACTTATGCTTCACTAATAAGCATTTGTAGATATTGTACAAACGCTCAGGTAACCCCCGACCTGAGCGTTTTGCTTTTTTATGGATTTCAGTTATATTGAAGCGTTCGACAGCTGGAAAGGTGCGAGAGCGGTTGAATCGGCTCGCCTGGAAAGCGAGTTTCCGCCTAAAACGGAACGTGGGTTCAAATCCCACCCTTTCCGCTTAATTCATATCGAGTAAGAATTTATCTGAACCATTAATGGTATACTTTTAAAAACGCACTGCTATGATGTACTTCTCGACAATATTTCTGATTTTATTTCTACTGCCGCAATCCGTTATTTCACAAAAAAGTATTGTCCATGTAATAACTGTTGATGGTACAATCAATCCCGCATCTGCTGATTACATCCACGAAGCAATCGGACACGCAACTGAATCCAATGCCGAGTGTCTGATTATTAACCTTAATACCCCTGGGGGGTTATTAAAATCCACGCGAGTGATAGTTTCCGATTTTCTTAATTCCCCTATTCCAATTGTTGTATATGTATCCCCTGCCGGGTCACAGGCTGCCTCAGCTGGTGTTTTTGTAACGCTCGCATCTCATATTGCAGTGATGGCACCAGGAACGAACATCGGGGCTGCACATCCTGTTACTATAGGTGATCAAAAAGATTCTGTTATGATGGAGAAAGCTACGAACGACGCGGCTGCATTTATCCGAACTATCAGCGAGAAACGACAACGCAACATCAAATGGGCAGAAGATGCAGTGCGTAAAAGTTTATCAATCACTGAAACCGAAGCATTGAAAGAAGGTGTAATAGATACTATCGCACCGACTATAAAAAACTTATTAGAGGTTATCGATGGTAGGGAAATTCAGACTTCAACTGGGCTAAAAGTCCTGCGAACACGCGAGGCGTCAATTACCACATTCGAAGAAACATTCCAACAAAAAATATTGGATATCCTAAGCGATCCCAACATCGCCTATATTCTTATGATGCTTGGAATCTATGGATTACTTTTTGAACTCTATAACCCTAGCGCGATTTTCCCCGGTATTGTCGGATTCATTTGTCTTGTCCTTGCATTCTATTCGATGCATACTCTCCCTATCAACTATGCAGGTTTAGCACTAATTCTTTTTGCAATTGTCCTTTTTCTTTTAGAGATTAAAATAGTTAGTCATGGACTATTAACAATCGGTGGTGTTCTTTCTTTAGCGTTGGGGTCTATCATGCTCATACAAACAGATTCGATGTTGGAGTTCGTTTCTATATCATGGGAAGTGATTGCTATAACGATTATTATAACAGTCACATTTTTTGCCTTCGCTATCGGTATGGGTATTAAGGCACAAAAACGAAAGCCGATAACAGGAATACAGAGGATTGTAGGTGAAATTGGCGAGGTAAATCAGGACCTTCGTCCGGATGGTGCTGTTAAAGTTCATGGTGAGATATGGAATGCTACAAGCCTCGATGGTTTATTACGGCGAGGAACCAAAGTTAAAGTTGAAGAAATCGAAAATCTTAAATTAAAAGTTCGTAAACTAGAACCATAACAACTTATTGGAATAACATATGGAAACTGTATCGATATTTTTAACGATGGTAATTATATTCGCCATCATCATTCTCTCGAATGCAATTCGTATTTTACGTGAATATGAACGCGGAGTGATATTCAGGTTAGGTCGACTTATAGGGGCAAAGGGTCCAGGCATTATCTTTCTAATTCCGATTGTTGATCGCATGGTGAAAGTAAGTCTTCGGACGGTTGTGCTTGACGTACCACCCCAAGACATTATCACTAAAGATAACGTTTCTATAAAGGTTAATGCGGTTTTGTACTTCCGTGTTGTTCAACCAGAAAAAGCTATCGTGGAAGTCGAGAACTTCTTATTTGCTACCTCGCAGCTATCCCAAACGACTCTCAGGAGCATTTTAGGACAATCGGAACTTGATGAGATTCTTGCACAACGCGATAAAATAAATCGCATGCTTCAAAAAATTATAGATGAACACGCCGAACCATGGGGCATCAAAGTATCCAATGTTGAAGTAAAACAGATCGATCTTCCGATCGAAATGCAGCGTGCGATGGCGAAACAGGCAGAAGCTGAGCGTGAACGCAGAGCAAAGGTTGTCCATGCTGAAGGTGAATTTCAAGCAAGTCAGAAACTTTCAGATGCTGCAAGGATCATCAGTGAAACACCGATTGCATTACAATTAAGATATTTACAGACGCTCACGGAAATCGGCACCGATAAGAATTCTACGATCATATTCCCATTGCCAATAGACCTCCTCGAGCCCTTTCTCGAGCGTGCCAGAAAAAAGTGATATTACAATGTGATGAACCAACTTCTCTACGGTTCTAATTTAGAAGAAAATATTATAGCTGTTCATCCTTCAAGCGACCGCTCGATGCGTGTGTACACTAGAAAAACGAATGGCATCACATCGCAAGAGATTGAGTTTTATCCTTTCTTTTTTCTTTCCAGTCCTAAATTTCTGACGGATTTTCCGAAAAAATATTGGATCAAGGAACTAAACGGTAATAATTATTACCGATACCTTTGTGCTTTCACCAGTTGGCTTGAGATGTGGGATGCAATAAGATATGTTATAATGCGTTATAACGAAAACGCCTCAACCAAAGCCGATTCTTATTCAGAACTTCCTGTCATTCACGTTCGCACCGATCCAGTTGCACAGTTTCTGAAACAATCCGGCCGAACTTTATTTAAAGGTATGGAGTTCGATGATCTTCATCGGATGCAAATCAATATCAAAACATACACAAAGCATGGATTCAATCTTAGCAATCCACATCGTGCAGAAGATAGGATCGGCATCATTGCACTCTCCGACAATCGTGGATGGGAATTTGTTATCAATGGAAAAGGATTATCTGAGAAAGAAATGATCATTGAACTTATCCAAATAATTAAACAGAAAGATTACGACATCATCGAGGGACACAATATCTATAATTTCACGCTTCCCTACCTGCTTACGCGATGTGAGATGTTCGAAATAGATTTCGCAATTGGAAGAGATGATTCAGTGCCGCATCCATTCGATAAACGACTTTCATATACAGAGCGTTCATTGGATTATTCTTCATTTGAAATAAGCGGACGTCATATCATTGATACATTTCAGATTCTTCAAACATTTGATGCTTCAAAACGATCACTTGAAAATTACAGTTTAAACCATGCCGCTCAACACTTTGGCTTTGTAAAAAAGGATAGAGTTTATATCCAACCTGATCGAATAAACCGGTATCTTGATGATGAACCGGAAACGCTTATCCAATGCTGTCTTGATGATAATCATGAAATCCGTCAACTTAGTGAATTTCTATCACTTAATATTTTCTGCATGACGCAGATGCTCCCATTTAACTTTGGAACTGTGGCTCGACTTGGCGCTTCAGCAAAAATTGAATCCTTACTTCTTCGTGAATATATTCGTCAGAAACACTCGATACCAAAGCCAGATATAAGCTCGCAAACATTGGGTGGTTATACAGATATTTTTTATACAGGTATCCTTGGTCCAATCGTTGATGTTGATGTTGAATCGTTGTACCCTTCTATCATGCTGAGTGAAAAAATATCCCCATATACCGAAACATTAGGGATATTTCTACACTTGCTAGATGAACTTACAAAGATGCGAATAAACGCCAAACGAAAAATGGAAACAGTGTCTGATCCACATGGAAAACGAAAGCAGGATGCCATTCAATCTGCATTTAAAACTCTTATAAATTCATTTTATGGATACTTGGGATATAACCGAGCATTGTTTAATGACTCAAAAGCAGCCGATCAAATCGTCCGAAATGGTCATAAGATTCTCAAACAAATCATCACAACGATAACTGATTTGGGTGGAGAGGTTATTGAGGTCGATACAGATCGAGTATTCTTTACACCTCCGCAAAATATCAATAATGAACCTGAAGAAAAGAAATTTCTTAAGAAGATAAAAAAACATTTACAGCCAGCGATCACACTTTTGATTAATGGACGTTATCAAAAAATGTTAAGTTACAAAAAGAAAAATTATGCACTTCTTGGTTATGACAGCAAGGTCAAAATTAAAGGGGCGTCACTAATATCCAGAAGTATGGAGAGGTTTGGTAGAGAATTTATTCAGGGCTGTGTCGAAGAACTTTTTAAGGATGACATCGGTAAAGTGCACGAACAATATGCAAAATACAAAATGTTAATTTTTAACCGCCAGTTGATGGCTAGCGATTTTGCACGCACAGAGTATCTCCGCGAGAGTTCTGATGAATATAACAAAGCTGTTGAAACTGGTACAAGGAATCGTGCTGCTAGCTATGAAGTTGCCATTAAATCGAATATTCCCTGGAAACCGGGTGATAAGGTTTCGTATTACTTTACAGGAGACGATCCTAACATTAAAGGTTTTGAGAATTGCAAACTTGCCGATGAATGGGACCCTAACTTTCCGGATGAAAACATTCAATATTACTTGAAACGATTAGATGAGTTTGCAAAAAAATTTGAAGAGTTCTTTACCGAGAACGATTTTCATGCAATATTTTCTGTTGATGACTTATTTGTTTTTTCACCAAAGGGAATTAAAATTCTCACCACACGTATAAAATCGGAAATTAAAGAAGTTATCGAGGAAAAATAT
>CAYGZC010000307.1:0-1528 GCA_964354225.1 uncultured Chlorobiaceae bacterium
AGTGCTGAATTCAATTATCCGCAGTTTGCGTAGATTGAGTAGATGGAGTATGACGGGAATTGCGGCTGCGAACAAGCCGAACAACACAAGTGGATTTAGAAAAGTCATGCTGCGATAGATTTGCCTTAATGATATTGAGACGTCGTCATATTCAATGAGTAGAAAAATCTTGAAAAAAGCAAGATTTCGAACGTTTTCCAATCACTTTGGTCAATGGGGGTGATTTCCTCAATTTTTGTATTCCACAATAACAGAATTTCCTTTTCTAAATCATACTTTCCCAGTTCCATCCTTTTGATTTTACAAAAGAACTCTTAATATTTTTCATGCTTATCAGAAGGTAAATTTGATTTTCTCGATTTTCTCACCTATCTTGAAACCGCATTGTATAGATGATTTTTTTGTTGATATAAATATTTTCTCTACATAGAAATTGAATAATACAGTACCTGATAAACCAAATTCTCTCAGTACGGTCTTTCATAAGATTGGTTCTGGCTCACTTTTCAGAAAAATTCTCGCAGGATTTGTTATAATTATAGCTACAATGATTGGTTTGAGCGCGACAAGCCTATTGCAGCTCAAACCTTTTCTTTCGTCTGAGAAAACAGAGTTTATTGGATTGCAAATATCCCAAGATCAGGGAAAACTATTTACTGCCATTCGAGAAAGTGGATTAAACTACTTTCGAAGTGGTGATACTCACGCTTTCCAGACATACGAGGTTTTAAGCGATAAATTTAAAATTGGGTGCGATTCCTTGGGACGGATGTCTGAACGGAATGATATTCGGTCCTTGTTAAACGAAGTTAAACAATTTTATTTGAAATACGATGTATTCGTTCAAAAAATTTCAAATCGTTCACGAGGAGAAATCGTCAATCAAAATTTTACTAATATGCAGACCGAACAGACGCTCAGTGACTCTATCCGAATTCGTTTGAATTCCATCAGGGAATTTTATCTTGGTATGGTGATTAAATCCTTGAAAGCGTTGAGCCAGAAAACAACGATACGGTGGCCCTGGCCAGATGTTGTTATCATAGAGATGAACAATATAATATTGGGTATGATTATATTTTTGATGGTTTCGCTTGTCATTGGCCTTGCACTTGCGATAATCATTGCTAGTACACTTACAAAACCAATTGGAGTACTAAAGTCCGGTACAGAAAAAGTTGGCGAGGGGCAATATGAAATTATCCCAATAACTACTAATGATGAAGTTGCAGACCTTACTCGTGCATTTAACCTCATGAGCGAAAAACTGAAGCAGCTCGATGAAATGCGTATGGCTATGATGTCTGAAATTTCGCACGAGATGCGTACACCTCTTCAGGTTATTAAGGCAGGATGTTATTCAATAATCCATTCAAAAGATGGACCCCAGCTTACTCAGCGGCAGCGGGATGCAGTCGGCATGATTCATCAAGCATCGAATAGAATAAACCATTTCGTCAATTCTTTCCTCGATATTGCCAAAATGGAAGCTGGCTTGATGAAGTTTAATTTCCAATTACTTGATTTA
>CAYGZC010000308.1:0-1561 GCA_964354225.1 uncultured Chlorobiaceae bacterium
AGTGCTGAATTCAATTATCCGCAGTTTGCGTAGATTGAGTAGATGGAGTATGACGGGAATTGCGGCTGCGAACAAGCCGAACAACACAAGTGGATTTAGAAAAGTCATGCTGCGATAGATTTGCCTTAATGATATTGAGACATCGTCATATTCAATGAGTAGAAAAATCTTGAAAAAAGCAAGAGTGTGGACAACACCTAAATTCATAAGGAATCATTGCAAGCATTTTCCGATCACTTTTGTCGAAGTAGTGGCTTCCTGAATCTTTGTGTGCTACAGTAACAGAAATTCCATTTCTTAATTTTACCCCTCTGAATCCATCCTTTTGATTTTACAAAAAAACTCTTTAAATTTTGCCGGGATTTCAGAAGATAAATTTGATTTTCTCAATTTTCTCGGCTATCTTGTTACCGACTCATTTTGAAAAAATTGGATTTTAATGAATATGGTTTCAATAACATCAAAATTCCACGGGTAATCTTCTTTGACCGCAATAACCCGAACATATCATCCCAGATTCAACCTATTTAGAAAAATATCTATCGGTTTTGTACTAATTATATTCATAATTGTTCTTTTAAGTTTTACGATTTTATGGCGATTAAAGCCGGAGGATCAAATCGAATACCGCATATTACCCGATATTCTGTATCTTGATAAAGTTTTCAGTGCCGAAATAGAAGCAACGAAAAATTATTTCAATACACTAACCTCTCTCGATAATCTTGATTCTCATCGAGTTGGGTCAGATTCACTGAATAAAATTATTAAAAAAGCATTCAACGATAGCGCTAAACTAGAGATGTACATATCCGAATTTCAAAAGACCACTGACTCGGTTTTCAGGATTGTTGCGGATTCTCTGGTTAAGAATAACCTTAACGATGTTATGCTTTTTCATAAACGTTATGTGGGTAATATCAAGAGCAAGCTGAGAAGATCGGGGAAAATATCAAAGAGCATTGGGGAGTTTATATCGACGGAACAGGAATATTTGAGTGATTCAATTCGAGTCCAGATTCAAAAATTGAAACTTTCATCTTTATCTCCACTCGACCGAGCTTTAAAGAAGAATGCAAAACCGGTTTATACGATTCCAGAAATATTGATATTATTTGGTTTGATCGTTGTGATAATGATTGTCATTGCAATCAGATTTGCACAGATACTCACAAAGCCAATCCAAGCACTCCAGGCAGGCACAAAGAAAGTTGGTGAAGGGCAATATGAAACAGTTCCGATAACATCCACAGATGAAATCGCTGATCTTACACAGGCATTCAATTTGATGAGTGATAAATTAAAGCAGCTCGATGAAATGCGCATGGCTATGATGTCGGAAATATCGCACGAGATGCGTACACCTCTTCAGGTTATTAAGGCAGGATGTTATTCAATAATCCATGCAAAAGATGGACCTCAGCTTACTCAGCGGCAGCGGGATGCAGTCGGCATGATTCATCAAGCATCGAATAGAATAAACCATTTCGTCAATTCTTTCCTCGATATTGCCAAAATGGAAGCTGGCTTGATGAAGTTTAATTTCCAATTACTTGATTTA
>CAYGZC010000309.1:0-16260 GCA_964354225.1 uncultured Chlorobiaceae bacterium
TGAAATGCGTGGAGATGTTGAGTGGTTTAAATACGATCGTGCGCAATTATTAACTGGAACGTCAGCGGATATTATAAGTAATCAACTTTGGACAGGCAATGTACTATTTGATATCAGGATGGATACTCGACCGATGGGTAGCGAATTGAGGTACCTTGTAGAAGGCAATTGGTTGCAATGGTCTTTCACAAACTGTGGTGATATATGAAAAGTACTTCTTTAGTTCACAAAGTTAGAATGACGTTCTATCCGATGGCTGGCAGTATAGCGGAACAGTTTGAAAACTTACTTCAAACTCTTCAATGGATAAACACAAATAAACCTACACCCAATGAAGTTTACGAGTGGTTAAAAGTTCGATTTAAATTGAGTCATTACTTTGCGCGTGATGTCTATACGGTATTATTCATAAGTAGCGGATTGGTTAAAGCAAGTAATGGAAGATGTTATTTGACAGGCGAGGGAAAAGTCATATTGGCAACTTCCTCGCCTATTACTTTATTGGAGGTGTTTGAAAAATCTTTTGCTGGAGTTGCTGCAATTCTCGAAGTCCTTCGCACAAAATCCAATATTCGAGGTGAGACGCTTAAATCAACATGGTTTGACCTAGTGAAAGGAAGATTTCCAAAGATGAAGGACTGGAGTAAGAGAACCATTAATAATCAGTGCGGTCATCGAATTAATTGGTTGCGTGCCATGAGTTTTATTACAACAGATGAAGGACATTACTCACTATCAAAAAGTGGTTGGGAATTTGTGTTTCAGTACCCACCAGAGGGAATCGCAATTCAACGCCATGAAATTAAACAACAAGAAAAAAAGGTAGATGAATTAGTATTGGGAAGTTTTGAGCCTTTTGATGTTTCAACAGAAAAATCTTCTTCCTTACGACAGGTTTTAGTACGTGACCGTGCTTTCCGCGTGATTGTTAGTACCCAGTATGATTATCATTGTGCAATTTGTGGCTTTCGTTTACAAGCGCCTCGTGGTGTTTATGAAGCGGAGGCTGCCCACATAATTCCAAAAAGTAAACATGGCACAGATGATCCTCGAAATGGTATTTGTCTATGTGGAACTTGTCACTGGATATTTGATGAGGGTCTACTCTCAATTATCCCGAAAGAGTTATCATTAATTACTGCAAACTATCTGCAAGACAAAGCAAAAGATTTATCTGCTCGACGATATCTAAAATTGCAGGGTTGTAAGATAAAACTTGTCATAAATCAAAAATATACACCTTCTGATGAAGCACTTGACTGGCATAATCAAAATATATTTTTAGGTTGATTTGACACAGGCACTGTTCACAGGTCGATAAGGAGTACTGAATGCTCAAAGAAATTCTAATCCAAAACTTACGTGTTGTATTTGTCGGAACGACGGTAGCGGAAATATCTGACGAGCTTGGGTTTTATTATTTAACTCCGAAGAATCGATTTTGGGAAATGCTGGAATATGCCAACATCACACAAACAATTGTTATCTCCCAATCGGACCGTAAGGCGCTGGTTGGCGCGAAGCAAACAGGAATACTGGATGACTTGTACAAGCAATTCTTCTTCGAGAAGAAGGAATCAACATTGTTAAAACTTCGGATCGGTTTAATCGACCTCAACCGGCGGCTTGTCGTCAGCAAAGACGATGACTCGTCGGCAGAACCCACAACAGATGATATACAAAAGTTTGTAAAGAAAATAGAAAAGTACAAGCCGAAGATTGTCGCGTTTGTAACAAGCGTGGAAATATTTGAGAAATGTTTTAAAAAACTTTATCCATCGGCTACTCGTCAGCGGGGAAAGCAAGATTTCATGATCGGTAATTCAGAATGCTGGCTGCTCGGCAGTACCAGTGGTCGCGTAAAAGATACCGAAGCACTTGAGCAGGTGTTCAGTGAGCTTGCAGATCGCCTCGGAAGCTTGGAAAAAGAGAGCGTTTGAAATAGAAATTCCTCAACTGGGAGGGAGGTACTCTCCCGGCCAGATGTAGTCAAGGAGTAGAACTCCTTCACAACATGGCTCAGCAGTTTAGAGAAGGACAACGTATGAAGGGGAGTTGTTAAACAAACACATCAAGAATTTATTAGAGGAATGATAATGGCAAAATGGAAGAAAGCGCCGGAGGAAGTTAAAGAAATATTGGAAACTGCAGTATCAAACATCGAATACACGCGCAAGATCATGTTTGGCTATCCTGCCTATTTCATCAACAACAATATGTTCACAGGTGTGTTTCAGGACTCGATCATCATCCGTCTTGATACCGAATCGTTGGAGAGATTACTATCGGTTCATGAAAAAATCAAACGTTTCGAGCCGATGAAAGGTAGGGTCATGAAAGAATATTTAGAACTGCCGAAGTCGGTTTACTCAAATAAATCAGTTCTAAAAAAACTTATCACTATCTCGTATGAGTATTCGGGTTCCTTACCTGCAAAACCTATCAGGAAGCGGAAATAGTCCAGAAAGAAAGTATCAATTATTACATAAGAGTGTATAGTTTTGTTTGATATCGTTCTCAATCTCCATGCGGGAATCTTTATCATCTTGTTGTAATATGCAAATACAATTTGCATTATTCTCCTTGAAAGATGCTGTATTGTGAATCCGAATCGATAAGTCGCTTGTTCGCCCGCAATAAATTCGACTATGCGCAATCCTACCATCCGGATTTTGATTCCGACTCGTGATGAAATAGACGGCTCCGAAATTACTAAAATTTGTACCCAATGGATACGCTCGAAACTTGTACTCTTTACCTGATTTACCTTTTATACGAACATTTCCTAATCCATCCATGATAAACTCCTTTCTATTGGTGACAAGAATGAATCACATACTAATGTACAAAAATCATTGACCAATACCTAATAAGGATAAACAACCTTGCGATAGCTCACTTATCCCTTAAACAATTTTAACCCAAAAATATCCTCAACACCGATCGGTTCAACGGAGAAAAACGGCTCACCGTACTTTGCACCGATCTGCTGTCCATAGTATTTCATTCTCGTCTCCATAAAATCGAGGAAAGGTTTTTGACTCAGGAATGTTTCAGGGTCGGTAGAGTCGGGATTATAAAACTGGGATTTATGCGCCTTTATGGCAGCAATGCGACGATCATAAACATCGGAAATATCAACAATAAACGAAGGTGTGAACTCATGCTTTTGCATGTAGTGAAAATACTTATGTGGTCGCCACGCTTGAAGTTTTTTGCCGTATGTTTTAATTGCAATCTTTCTTAACCCGGAATAAAACTGCGCCTCGCGGCAAAGATAATGTGCATGTACATGGTCGGGATGCCGCTCTTGCCAATGAGGGATGAGAATAATTTCCGGTTGATACTTGCGGTATATCTCAATTACTTTCGACATATTCTTTTTATTTACCTCGATGTTGCCATCTGGTATGCGAAGGTTCTCGCGGGTTTTCACACCCAAGATTTTCGCGGCTTCCTTAGCTTCCAAACTTCTTATCTTCTTATTTCCGCGTGTGCCAAGCTCACCTTCGGTTAAATCAATTATGCCAACCTTGTAACCAAGCTTAACACATTTTGCGACCGTTCCGCCGCAAGCTAACTCAACGTCATCGGGGTGAGCGCCAATGGCTAATAAATCTAATTTCATTGTATCTCCATTTCAATACAGATTTTCTATCCAATATATTGAATGCTCGAATGTAATGCAATCCGTTTGATTATAAACTCATGTTTAGATATATTGCTTCAGCAATTATGATTACTCAGAAAATATTCACGGTCAGTGAGCTGACACGTCGTATCAAAGGTGTGTTGGAAACATCCTTTACGAATGTTTCTGTGGAAGGAGAGATATCCAATTTCAAACGACATTCATCAGGGCATCTATATTTCACACTGAAAGATGAGGGGGCTCAAATTTCTGCGGTCATGTGGCGGGGCAGAGCTTCGAACCTTTTCTTCACTCCGCAGGATGGAATGAAAGTCGTTGCTTCGGGTAAAATTACAGTTTATGAACCGCAGGGCAAGTATCAAATTGATGTTGTTCAACTGCAACCGCGCGGCATCGGTGAACTGCAGCTTGCGTTCGAGCGTTTAAAACAAAAACTTGCCGATGAAGGATTGTTTGATGCCGAACATAAGAAACCTTTACCCGAATATCCTGAGCAAATCGGAATTGTTACCTCACCAACCGGTGCGGCAATCCAGGACATACTTAATATTCTCTCCCGCCGATTTCCAGCGGTAGAAGTTTTACTCTATCCGGTAAAGGTTCAAGGTGAAGGAGCAGCCGAAGAAATAGCAGATGCGATAAAAGATTTCAATAAGCTTGGCAACATTGATGTTATGATAATCGGCAGGGGAGGCGGCTCGCTTGAAGATTTATGGGCATTCAATGAAGAAGTTGTTGCCCGTGCGATATACGATTCTAAAATTCCAATCGTCAGTGCCGTTGGACATGAGATTGATTTTACGATAGCAGATTTCGTCGCCGATCTTCGTGCACCAACTCCTTCGGCTGCTGCGGAATTGGTTGTTAAACATAAATCGGAAATAATTGAAAATCTACGCAATTTTTGCTATAATATTGAACAGGAAATCAGCAATATTATTACTTCACAGAAAGAACGAATTTTATCATTGCTCCAAAGTTACTCGTTCAATCGACCGATTGATTTAATCAGACAATATTCACAACACGTAGACGGGTTAAATCGTCAGCTTCACCAATCTGCCATGCACTCTTTTACATTCAACAGGCAAGAATTGAATTCACTTCAGAAGCGGATTTCATCTGTGAATCCGGCTTCTGTATTAGAACGTGGCTATACCATTGTGTACAAAGGTTCAGAAGTTGCCGACCGTGCAAAGAAGTTGCACTCGGAAGATTCGATTGAGATAAAATTCCATGATGGCAAACTGCCAGCTAAGGTAGAATGAAAAAGTCAAAAAATGACTTTTGATTTTTAACTTCTTTAATTTTGAATTGATCAAAGTATGGGCACAAAAAAACATTTAACACTTAAAGAATCCCCGCCAAATTTTGAGCACTCGATGAAACGGCTCGAGGAAATTGTAGAGAAGCTCGAATCGGGCAGCGTCTCGCTCGATAACGCGATGGAATTGTATGAGGAAGGTGTGAAGATCTCGAAGCAGTGCCTTGAGAAATTAACACAAGTGGAGCTAAAACTGAAGAAGTTAAGTAAAGACGTGAATGGAAACCTCGAATTGTTTAAAGAAAAGGAAGAGTAAGGAAGCAGTGACAAAAGTAGATTATAAATACTTAACCAAAATTAACACACCTGAAGATCTCCGCAAATTAACTATACCCGAACTAAAAATCATCTCTGATGAAGTTCGTGAGTTTATCATCGATACAATTTCAATAACTGGTGGACATCTTGGTGCAGGCCTGGGAACAGTGGAACTTGCAGTCGTTTTGCATTACGTATTTAACACACCACAGGATAAACTTGTTTGGGATGTTGGACATCAGGCATATCCGCATAAGGTTTTAACCGGACGTAAAGATGTTTTTCATACAATCAGGCAGCTTGGAGGTATCAGCGGCTTTTTAAAGCGATCTGAGAGCGAATATGATACATTTGGTGCGGGACATGCAAGCACTTCTATCTCTGCCGCACTTGGAATTGCAGTTGCCAGAGATTTGGCAGGTGATAAATATCGTGTTGTTGCAATTGTTGGTGATGGTGCAATGACCGGCGGTATGGCATACGAGGCGATGAACAACGCCGGTCTTCAGAAAAAAAATCTAATTGTGGTTCTTAATGACAACAACATGTCAATCGGTCCGAACGTTTGGGCATTCTCAAATTACTTCACAGAATTAATCGCGAATCCGAAATACAACAAATTCAAATCTACAGTTTGGGACCTAACCGGTAAACTTGATAATCTCGGAGATAGGATTCGAAAACTTGCTTCACGAGTTGAGGAAGGAATAAAGGTTGTTATCACCCCCGGGATACTCTTCGAAGCATTGGGTTTCCGTTATTTTGGTCCAATCAATGGACACAATGTGCCGCAGCTTGTAAAAATCTTTGATGAAATAAAAGATTTTCACGGACCGATATTAGTACACGTGACAACTCGGAAAGGCAAAGGTTACAAGCCGGCAGAAGAGGATGAACAAGCCCTTCATGGTGTAACGCCTTTCGATAAAGTAACGGGTCTTTCTCAATCGAAAGTTGGTGCCGCACCATCGTACACAGAAGTTTTCGGCAGAACAGTTGTTGAGCTTGCTAAGCAAAATTTAAAAATTGTCGGAATCACAGCAGCGATGCCAGATGGAACTGGTTTAGACAAACTTCAACAGGAAATTCCAGAACGCTTCTTCGATGTTGGGATTGCCGAACAACATGCTGTTACATTTGCTGCCGGACTCGCAACGCAAGGATACATTCCGATTGTAGCTATTTATTCAACGTTTCTGCAACGCGCATTCGATCAGATTGTCCACGATGTAGCGCTCCAACACCTTCATGTAATATTCAGTCTCGACCGTGGTGGAATAGTAGGTGCCGATGGTCCAACTCATCACGGAGTTCTCGATCTTGCATATCTCCGATGTATATCGGGAATAGTAATTATGGTACCAAAGGATGAGAGTGAGCTGCGCGATATGCTGTTCACCGCGGTAGAATATAACGATGGTCCAGTCGCAATACGTTTTCCAAGAGCCAATGGAATTGGTATTCCGTTAAAATCAGATTTCATTAAGATGCCTATCGGCAAAGCTGAAATCATTCAAGCAGGTAAAGATATTGCGATCCTTGCAATTGGGAATATGGTCTATCCATCTCTCAAAGCTGCTGAGGTACTTGACAAAGCTGGAATCAATGCTGAAGTTGTAAATATGCGATTCGTAAAGCCACTCGATATTGAATTGATAGAGGATATTTGTAAAAGATTTTCACATGTTTTCACTATCGAAGATCATGTGGTCACCGGTGGCTTCGGTAGTGCGGTTCTTGAAGTAATAGCAAATAAAAAATATCAACATATCAATATCAAAAATCACGGCATACCTGATAAGTTCATCGAGCAGGGAACGATAGCTGAGCTTCATGCGATGTTGAAACTCGATGCGCAAGGGATTGCCGATGTTGCTAAGGAATTCCTCAATAAAACATTTAATAATTCATTTGAAATAAAAGGAACAGAGGAGAGAATTTTAACCACATGAAAAAAATCCGTTTGGGTATTGTTGGGCTTGGGTGGGTATCACAAATATTTCATCTGCCGATTCTTACGAAATGCGAGGATGTTGAAGTTGTTGCTGTATGCGATAAGGACAAATCACGCACAAAGACGATAGCTGATCGTTTCAACATCACACAAGTTTATACTGATTACCAAGAATTGCTTTCAAAGGCAGATATCGACGCTGTGGATATATGCACAAGCACAGATACACATTTACCTATTACAATTGCAGCCTTGGAACAGGGAAAAGATGTTTTTGTTGAAAAGCCGATCGCCCGAAAATACAGCGAAGCTGTGCAAATGGCAGAAAAAGCAAAGGAACTGAAACGAAAACTAATGGTTGGCATGAACAACCGTTTCCGCCCCGATACGATGATCCTTAAAAGTTTTATTGAAAAAGGTGAAGTCGGTAAAATATTTTTTGTGAAGGCAGGATGGCTGAAAAAATTGTCGAGTGATAATAAATGGATGACACAGAAAGATAAATCAGGCGGCGGGGTTTTCCTCGATCTCGGGATCGTTATGCTTGATTTGATTTTGTGGATGCTCGGTTTTCCTCCCGTCCAGCGAGTCAATTCAAAAATGTATATGCATAAAACGAAGAGTGTTGAAGATTCGTGTATTGTTTTTGCCGAAATGAAATATGGAATCTCGCTCATGCTCGAAACAAGCTGGTCATATCAATGCGCACAGGATTTCTTTTACTGCGATTTCTTTGGCTCAGAAGGTAGTGCAATGATTAATCCTCTCCGTATTCATAAGCAATTACATGGAAATCTGGTAAATGTAACTCCTGTAAAGATGGAACCGCCCGTTAATATATTCAGAAAAAGTTACGAGAATGAACTGAAACATTTCATTGGTGCTGCACGTGGTCTTCATACCGTCATCTCGACTGGTGACGAGGCAGTACAGCGAATGAAAGTAGTAGAGGCAATTTATCAATCTGCCATAAAAGGAAAAGAGATCATTATAAAATGAAAACTCAAATGGTCATCGCTCTTTTGACCGATTTCGGTATAGAGGATGGTTATGTCGCTTCAATGAAGGCAGTAATCATTTCTCGAGTCCCCAATTGTCAAATTATCGATATTTCACATTCGGTTGAACCTCAGAACATCGATCAAGCTGCCTATCTACTCTGGAGTTCGTTCAGATATTTTCCAAAGAACACAACCTTTATCTGTGTGGTTGATCCGGGGGTCGGGACTGATAGAAAGATCATCTGTTTAGAAAGTGAGAGATACCGATTTCTTGCACCAGATAATGGTGTGTTGAAATATGTTCTTGGTTCATTGAAGAAACAGAAGATTGTATCTGTTCATAATTCAAAGTATTTTCTTTCTAAATTGAGTATAACATTTCAAGGGCGAGATATTTTTGCACCAGTTGCAGCACATCTCGCAAACGGATTAGCAATAAAAAACCTTGGTCCATCTACAACACCCCTTTTCCATGCAGAGAGATTTGTTGAAGTATTGTCAATCGCACACGAACAATATCAAGGTAAAATAATCAACATTGATCGCTTTGGTAATATTGTCACCAATTATTTTTTAAGTGCTTATCCAAAAGGTAAAATGCAGCTGAACGTTGGACGGAAAACTATTAATGAATTTTCCAAAACATATGCAGGTGGAACGGGAAGGAAGCCGTTTATGATTATTGGCAGCTCAGAACTTCTTGAGATTTCGGTGAGAAATGGAAATGCCGCCAAGTTGTTGAACACTAAACTAAATCAGAAAGTCAGCTTGAAGATTGAATAAATGAAACAACCCATAAAAAAGCTCGATGAACTTTTTATGATGGAGTGTATAGCACTCGCGGAAAAGGGGGGAGGGTATGTAAGCCCGAATCCGATGGTTGGTGCTGTTTTAGTGAAAAGAGGAAAGGTAATCGGTAGAGGTTATCATAAACATTTTGGTGATTCTCACGCCGAAGTGAACGCAATACGATCTGCGAAGCAGTCTGTTAGGGGAGCTACTTTATATGTGAATTTAGAACCGTGTAATTATTTCGGAAAAACTCCACCTTGCACCGATTTAATTATCAAAAGTGGAATATCAGAAGTCATAATCGGCAGCAAAGATCCGAATCCGATTGTGAGAGGCAAAGGGATTCAGCAGCTTCGCAAAGCTGGAATCAAGGTTGAGGTAGGTGTAATGGAAAATGAATGTAAAAAATTGAACGAATCGTTTGAAAAATACATCACTAAAGGTCTTCCATTTGTCACGCTGAAGATTGCTCAGACACTTGATGGGAAAATTGCTTATAAAACAGGTAATTCAAAATGGATCACAAATCCAATCTCACGAAAATTAGTTCATCATTTCCGTTCCCGCTATGATGCCGTACTTGTTGGTGCTCGTACTGTCATCAAGGATAATCCTAAGCTTACGGTTCGAGATGTGGAAGGGAGAAGCCCGCTAAGAATTGTGATCGATGGAGATTTCAGAGTGGATCCCAAATCAAATATCTTCATCCCTTCGGAAGTAAAAACAATATTATTTATATCCATAAAAGCTGTCAGGACTAATTCGAAAAAGAAAAGTATATTAACTAAGAATGGAGTTGAAATAATTGAACTTGAACCTAAGCGAAACGGTTTCATATCTTTAAACGAAGTACTCCAGATGTTGGCAGCACGAGGTATTGCTTCTGTTCTTGTGGAAGGTGGTGCTCGGATATTCAGTTCATTCATCCAAGAACAATTAGTTGATAAACTATTAGTATTTATTGCTCCAAAAATATTTGGGAAAGGATTAAATTCATTTGAGTATCTCCAAGATAAAAGCACAAAAAAATATATTCAACTTAGAGATGTCTCGATAATGAATCTAGATAATGATTTGCTCATTGAAGCGTATATAAAGAAATAATATTAAATTTAAATTATGTTTACCGGTATAATTGAAGAAATAGGAAAAATTGTTGGATTATCAAAGAAGGGCGGTGGTATTCGTTTACACGTATCTTCTCCTAAATCGATTAAGGAACTTGAAGTAAATGATAGTGTCGCAGTCAATGGTGCCTGCCAAACAGTGATTTCTAAAAAAGGTGATTCATTTGAAGTAGAAGCAGTTGAAGAAACATTGAAGAAGACAACATTTAGCTCACTGAAAATAGGTGAAAGAGTTAATCTTGAATTACCCATGAAACTGAACGAGCGTCTTGGTGGGCACCTTGTGCTTGGTCATATTGATTGTGTTGGTAAAATAATGAAAATTGATAAACGGGAGAGTAGTTGGATGTTCTCGATCCAATTTCCGAAACAATATTTGAGGTACACAACACCAGTCGGCTCGATAGCGATTGATGGAGTTAGCTTGACCATTGCAGGGTTGAGGGAAAATAATATTCAGCTTTCAATCATACCTCATACGATGGAAAATACCATCTTTAAATTCCGTAAAGTTAACGATATTGTCAATATCGAATTTGATGTCATCGGAAAGTATATCGAAAGAATTATGGATTCAAATTTAAATCAGAAAGTAAGATTATCCGAACACAAATTGAGAGAAGCTGGTTATTAAACTATGGCTCGGAAATTATATTATAAGATCATTGCTGATGGGAAAAATGAAATAACCAACGAAGAATGGGAATCGATTCTTCGCTTGCAGCACTGGTACAATTCAGAATTCATCTGGACTGCTGGTCGTTTAGGATTTAAAATGTATGCTGTATTTCCTAACACTGATCTTACGATGAAAAATGTTGATGCGCTCGAACAGATAATTCGCCGACGCAGAAGGGAGTTAAAAGAAGATGGACTGTCTGAGAATGAAACAATCCAACAGCTTGAAGCTGAGGGCTTAATAATTATCCAAAAAGGTGGCTATTTTGATCACTGCATAGCAAGCGGTTTTACACGTGTTGCCGGAAATGAATTCAATGCATATCTCGTTTGTGAGTTTTTACTTAAAGTTTCTTTAATCGCTCCACGTTCTGTAATTTCGGTTTATGATGAAGGGGAATTTATCAAATCAAAAAACATAATGTTTCATATAGGGAATGTCATCCTCCAATTAAGCGATACATCAAAACTTGTTTATTTTCAGGAAATGGTTAATAATCATCATGTTTTTTCGATCATTGATCCAGCGAAATATGATAACTTCCCTAAATTTAAATCATCCATTTCGGATTTTAATGAACTCGACTTTAATGAACGTCTCGCTGTTTTAAAAGATTGGAATTGGTTGGGTTTTGGAGATAATTTTGACATCCATGGTGATGATGTTCAGGGTTCTGATTTAAATAAAAAAGTTTTAGGTTTCCACCTGGAAATAATTAATAGTAAATCTTGAAGTTATTCAAATAATTTCTTATCTTTGTAACATTCAGTATTTAAATTATTTAAGAGGTTAACATGTTTGGAATATTAGTAGCGATTGAGATAATAATAAGCATACTGTTGATGATTGTAATATTGATGCAATCAAGTAAAGGTGGTGGATTGGCGGGTTCATTTGGTGGAGCATCAATGGGAACTGTATTTGGTGTACGCCGAACCACAGATTTCCTCAGTCGTGCAACAACAATTTTAGCAACAGTATTCATGATATTAAGTCTGGTAACGAATATCTTCTTCCTGCCCGGTAAAAAGAATACGGGCGAGAGTATCATTCAGCGGGGTGGAGCACCCACTGCGACACCGAAGCCACTACCCCCAGTAAGCCAACCAGCGACTACGACACCGCAATCAGGCAAATAATATATTATTTGAAATAATCTTATTTTTCTTGATGGGCGCCCATGGCTCAATTGGTAGAGCAGCTGACTCTTAATCAGCGGGTTCCAGGTTCGAGTCCTGGTGGGCGCACAAAATTAAGCAATTTTGCCCACCGATATTTCTAATTTCACTACACACTACTACACACTTTACAACACACTTTTCAGATAGCTTCGCAAGAAAGGATTTACAACTATGTACCTTTTCAAGCGGAACGGCTATTACCACCTTGCATACTTTAATGAAGCAGTGAACCGTTTAAAACGGGTTTCTACCAAGACAAGGGTAAGATTTGAGGCACTATCTTTCCTATCGGATTTTAAACGGAAGTTAAAAGAAAAACCAAAGGTAGAATTTATCACCTTCTCTAAGTTTCGGGATGAATATATCCAGCATCTTACCCAAACACACTCAGGAAAGTATCTAATATCGGTTAAGCTCTCTTTCAAGATGCTTATTAAATTTTTTGGCGATGTACCATTGGCAAGTTTGGATAATAGGATTTTGGAGAAATTCATTACCGTGACTTATGGAAGAACTCATTCGTAAGCGGGTTTACATTACCGAACGCTAAAAGCATCATTCAGTAAGGCAGTGGGTTGGAAATATCTGAATGAGAACCCATTGAAAAAAGTTAAAATGCCAGAGCTTCCAACGGCAATTCCTTTGTTTATCAATTCATCTGAATTAATGAAGATACTTGAACATAAAGATAACGAAAACTTAAGGGATATATTTAACCTCGCATTCCAAACGGGTATGAGATTGGGAGAAATACTTAACCTGAAATGGAACTGTATTGATTTCAAAGAAAGACTCACAACGGTTGCAAATATAGAAACCTTCACGACTAAGAATAAAAAGGAGCGGATTATACCGATGAATGATGGATTAATTGAAATGCTTAACTGGAGGAAGCCGAGAATTATCTCTATTGTAAAATGTGATTTTATATTTCAGGAAACTTTTGGGAATAAGTATGATGAAGGATATGTAAGTAAGAAATTCAAGGAAGCTGTGAGGGAAGCGAAATTAAACGATAAAATACACTTTCATACACTGAGACATTCATTTGCAAGTAACCAGGTACAGCGGGGAGTATCTCTATACGTTGTAAAGGAATTACTTGGACATGAGAGCATACAAACGACACAGATTTATTCTCACTTGCAAAAAGAAGATTTGATCAAAGCAGTTGCATTGCTGAATATAGTAAGATAAAGGAATAGTAGAGTGGGCTTGAATTACAAGCTCCATTTCAACAGCTTACGACATACGTTTGCAAGCTGGTTGGTTCAGGACGGTGTGAGTTTGTACGAGGTACAGAAGCTATTAGGACACAGCAATATTTCGGTAACTCAAGTGTACTCTCATCTTCAACCTGAAACATTACATGCAACTGTGAACAAAATCACACTGCCCTTGAATTGAGATGATGATAGTATTATTTTGAGTATAGTTATATTATTGGTGGATTAGAGATAACCTCAACCAGAAGCGGTTGGGATTTTTTATTGGAGGGGGGTATGCCTAAACCAGTGGGGCATGGTACTTTCTTGAAGTTAGAAGGTGGTAAGCGAAAAGTATGCTTTCCTAATAATTTCCTAACATTTAATGGTGGGTGTATATTTATTTTAGGAGCCACGTTTCCTTCGTGAGAGTTTATAGAAATATCGCTTAACGCATGGATGCTTACAATCACAATCCAGAAAATTAAGTGATACCAACCACAATATTTAGTCACCCTGAGTATAAGTTGTGTTTAATCACTTACACTTTCCATCAAAATAATTATTTTTATATTAAAGGAAAGATTAGAGTATAGAGATATTTAATTAAAAAGGATAATGCCACGAGATACTTTATCAGAAATATTAAGATTGTATGTTTTTTAATGTTTGCTACACAAAATATATTTGCCCAAGTTGAAACATCAAAATTTATTAAATCAATTTCAAGAAATGAGGACGCAAGTTACTTCCTCGTAGTGAGAATAATATTATATCCTACGCTACAGATGATATAATTAATTCGTTTTCCCCCTCATCCTTTTTATTTGAATATTCAATTCAAGTGGGTGCATTTGCAAAAAAGAGTAATGCACTAAAACTCAAAAGTAAATTATCCAATGATGGATATCATGTAGATGTCTATGAGAACTATCTTCATGGAAAGCCGCTTTTATATCTTGTGTGGGTTGGTACTTTCAATTCAGTTGATGATGCTTTAACGGGATGTGGGAAGATATGGAGTAATTATAAAATTAGTGGAGTTTTGAGAATACGCACAGCAATTCTTTATAATACAATGAAAACAATTTCATTTTCCCAGAATAATGAATAAATCCAGTTAGCATGTCAATAGTGAATATACTAACCCCGACCGGAAACGGTTGGGATTTTTTATTCATGGGTGGTATGCCTAAACTAGCGGGGTGTACATTTTATTATGGAAATTACGTTTCCTTGTACCCTCTCCTAATGGTCGAATTGCATTGGGAAATTATGATGGTTCTTGAGTTTATAATCTATGAATTCATTAGGCAGTAGGAATCATCAATTCTACTTTTTCATTACATCCCTTATGATAGTGAACAAATCTTCAAGGTTATACGGTTTTCCGATAACTTCATCTGCGCCAAGCTTTTTACACTTTTCAATGTTAATGAGGTCTCCATAAGCTGTTAAAATAATTACTTTTGTTTTTGGAAAAGTCCCTTTGATGAACTTCAAGACTTCGAAACCATTGATGTATGGCATTTTCAAATCGAGAAGAACAAGATTGAATTCGATGCCATGAATGAGCGGTATTGCATCATTACCGGAGGAAGCTTCTCTTACGTCATATCCTTCGTCGGATAGATGTGCAACTAAGGATTCTCTTTGCTGGTCATCATCTTCAGCAACAAGGATTCGAGCTTTTTCTGCCATATAAGTTTTCACTTCAAGTTTTTGAACTTGGATGAAAATATGAAAATTAAACTTAAAAAACAATTCAGATAAAAAGAATACCAAAAGAATACCAATAGAACCCAATCAGCGAACGGTTAGGATTTATCGTTTCTCAAATGTAACGATTTTTAATTATATTCTGTTATAATTATTCTAAGAATTTAAGTGAGTACTGACAGGAACCACGGTTTCTAACTTCCCCTCCCACGTTAGAAACCATCCTGTTAGTGCTCTTTTTTTTGGTTCCAGTTATCTACTAATTCACAGAGGGGGTATATCTTGTTACACACCCTACTACCCTTAATTGAAGGTAAAGGGTGGTAAGAAGAAAGCATGCTTTCCTAATAATTTCTCAACATTTAATGGGCGGTGTACCTTTATTTTTGGAGTCACGTTTCCTTATGGCATGGTGTTGACATTAATATGTCGATTTATTAACTTACCACTTGATAAAATGGTCTTTTAGATAAAAGGTTTAATTTTCGTTTTTAATCAACAACCAAACGGAGTATTTATGATACTTAAAATCTTTTTTACTTTAGTGGTAAGTGTATTTTTGTGCCAAACTACATTTTCTCAAGTTCGTGTTGAGGAAACAAAGAAAACAGTGAAAGAACAGCAAGGTGATACAACGGTTACTCGTTCTGTTACTGTTTCAGAAAGTGAAGACATTACTCCGCGTCATCATATGATTGTGATTAATCCGCTTAAGTTTTTACTCTTTTATAATATATCTTATTATCAAAGGGTATCCACAAATATTGGCATAGGAGCCGGAATACAATCGCCAACCATTGCTGGGATAGATGGGATTGGATTTAATGCTGAAGTGCGATTCCATCCGTCGGGTAAAACTTTACGAGGATTCTATTTCGCGCCAAATATTTCATATAATCGATTATCAGGAGAAGAAAGCGATGCTACTCTTTCTATTACCTCCGTTGGGGGATTGATTGGTTGGCAATGGTTCCCTGGTGATGATTTTGCCATAGGACTTGGTATAGGTATTGACTATTACATGGCTTCAACCGAGGAGAGTGATTTTGGAAAATACGATGGAACAGCTCCAGGTCTTCGTTTTGATATTGGTTATGCATGGTAGCTTTCATATTGCAATCCGAAAATGATTTTAATTAACTGAAATTGTATTAATCATTTTCAACAACAGACCCCAATCAGAAATGGTTGGGGTTTTTTATTCATGGGAGGGGGTATGACTAAACCAGTGGACTGCACCCCTTGCATGAGACAAAGAAAATAAGTATTTAAGGTGAGACCACCATGTCCGAGTGTCACGCTCGGAGAAAGGATACGTCTCATGTTAGAAGCAAGGAGAAAGTTCACAAAAGAATTTAAGCTTACAGT
>CAYGZC010000310.1:0-2623 GCA_964354225.1 uncultured Chlorobiaceae bacterium
CCCGTCAGCGCTTCCATTAAAATGAAGTAGGCAAATATGACAATCAAGAATATAGCACATAATGGATCGAATATAATCCAGAGATGATCTTCAGGGAACATCAACCAGGTGCCCCTTACAATATAGGTAGTTGGAAAGAAAAATAAACTTAAGAATGCATAATCTAATGCTTGTGCAAATCCTCGAATCCAGACACCTCCGTATTTCATAATCTTTTATTCCTTATACAATGCAATCATTTCCGCAAGTGCTGTACGAATGGGAGTATAAGTGATGCCCAATTCTCTTTCGGCTTTACTGCCATCTACCCTGAAACCTTCCTTCATTACTCTCATCTGGTCTAAAGACATTCCCCATGGTGGCGGCTTCTTGATCACACGGGCTAACGCTGTTAATAGTTCTGCGTTGAACATTGTTAGAGAATCAGGGAGACGTAATTTTGGCAAGGGAACTCCGGATATCTCGCTAACCATTTGGTTGATCTCCAGAAATGACATCCGCGCTTTACCAGCGAAATATTTTTCACCAATATTGTTTTGCTTCTCTGCTGCACGGATAATTATTTCGGCGACATCCCTTACATGCACAAAAGTCAAAACTGCGTCATTAAAAACTGTAGCAGGCAAACGGCGGTGAAGGAGGTTCTCAATATACTGACCTGAAGCTTTCGGATCGCCAGCACCAATGACTGAACACGGATAGACAACAACCACAGGCAGTCCTTTTTTCTTATACAGATCCCAGACAATCAGATCGCCCTCATATTTTGTTCGGGAATACTCAGAGAAACGAAAAGGACCTTCTTCGCTTTTTTCTGTATACGGATTATCAGACGGCTTGCCGTAAACTACCACAGTGCTAACATGGACAACCTTTGAGACTTTCGTCTCCAAAGCAGATTCCATAACATTGCGCGTGCCGTCGATATTTATTTCTTTGAAGACATGATTATTTGGTTCCCAGAAAGAATAGAGACCAGCGAGATGGAACACCCAATCACAACCCTGCATACCTTGAAGGACAGATGCTTTATCGGTTACATCACCGATAATAAGGTTTGTCCCTAACTTTTTAAGTTTTTCGCTGAGCGGGCTGCTCTTCCTCACCAGACAGTACAACTCATGTTTGGTTTGCGAGAGCCGTTCAATCAAATAGCTGCCGATGAATCCTGTAGCACCTGTGATGAAAATTTTCATTTGTTTTTCTCCTTCCTTGAAAAAACATTTCAAATGCTGGGGTTAGGTTGCTTTTTGCATAGCAAATTAGAGAAAATTCATTTCATTGTCAAGCAATTACAAAACAAAGTCCCACCTCCGGGTGGCGAGTGCCGTGGGAGGGCCGGCGACTCGCAGCGGGATCCCAAAGATGGGACATGAAATTTCCATTACATCTTAAATCAGTTAAATACTATCCCGGATATTTCCCGGAAATATAATCAATCAAAGTTTTAATCTCGTAGTCTTTCAACTCGAGCATATTTTTTATGATATCCCCGATAGAGATAACACCGGATAATTCCATACCTTTGAAAATTGGGAGATGTCTGATTTTTTTCTGTGTCATAGTATTCATTAGACTTTGAACATCATCTCCTTCAGAAGCCGCTACAATTTTCTCTCTTGGGGTCATAATATCCCCGATTCTAATTTGTGTCGGATCTTTTTTAGGGTGGACGCATTTTTTTATAATGTCACGTTCTGAAAGTACACCGCCGATATTACCTGTTTGATTTTTAATGATCAACAAACCGATTTTATTTTCTACCAATTCAGTTGCGGCTTCGAAAACAGATGCATCCTCGCTTATACTGTATATTTTTCGACCTTTGACATCCAATATCTCTTTTGCAGTCATGATATTCTACAACTTTTGGTCTGTTTATAATGTTATGACAAATTAGGAAAAGTTTATTCCAATGTCAAGCGTTCTCGATAGTCAACTCTGCAATATCCTCTTTGGGTGTCAGTGAATTGTACAAACTCACCTGGCTTGAATATAAAGTCAGCTTCAGCATCATGCGAATGAACATGTAAATCTGCTGAACGATGAAAAGAATGAAAATTATAAATCCACTCGGTGCGTGCAAACTGTCGGCAATCGGATTGTAAATAACAAGCGCCGCAATACCGATTAGAAAGAGTATAAGAGTCAAACTGAAAGTTTTGAAGAAATTCCGAAATATAAATTTGATTCCGTACCACGACGCTCTCCGCATTTTCGTTTCATCGTTTATCACGACATCAATACGTGTATAATCAAGAACAAGGTAATATATGAGTATTCCGATGTAACCAATCCCTACACGAATCCAAGTACCCCACCAAATAATATTCTGGTAAGGATCACTTCCATATATCAATCGTTCAACACCTATCTCAATAAACTGTATGCAATAAAAGACCGCGAAAACAGGTATACTCCATAAGAACAATCTGAAAAACCTGCCAAAATATTTTGCGCTCCCGCCCCAAAATACCGACGCGGAATATCTTACATCAGCGATAAAAATTGTGTATGCACCTCCAGAGAGGAAAAGTCCGAATAGCCAATACACCATGGGTACGAACAGGAACAACCCTCTAAGCGAAAACAGAGTAGAGGATTGTTTGATTAGTAACTCGAA
>CAYGZC010000311.1:0-4761 GCA_964354225.1 uncultured Chlorobiaceae bacterium
TTAATCTATATTGTTCTGCGTTTCGTACTTTTAAATAACCGATGTTGGTGTTCCGTTCCGATCTTTCGGGATGGGACAGGGAATTCCGTGAGTCCCGCTTGAAAGTGGGATAAATCGGAAGCTGCCCCGCAACTGTAATTCAGATCTTACGTCTTTTGTAGGATTGTATCTTTACCTCAGAACGTCACTGTCCCGGTATAAACGAGATGGGAAGACAAGGTAGAGACCGGATAAGCCAGGAGACCGACCAGCATCTTCGCCTCAAAGACCTTCGAGGGAAGGTTGCGGTTGTCTCTTCTTAGATTTTGAGATAAACCCCAACTTTCAGTAATGAAGATTGGGGTTTTTTATTCTCACGATCACTAAATATAAAAGGAGTAATAACAATGAAGCAACTTGTTTTTCTTTATGTAGTGTTTGGTCTTATTAACACAGCGGTCTGTCAAGAGAGTACAGAAGATACTACTAAATTCTATCAATTAAGAGAAGTAGTAATAACAGCAACACGCAGCGAAAAGAATCCGCTAAATGTTGGTAGAAGTATTTCTGTTGTTACGAACAGTCAGATACAGCATACCATAAATTACAGTTTTTCGGATTTAATCTCGTCAAGTGAAGGTATCTACATTGTCGGCACTGGTCAAAACCCCGGAGCAAATCAAAGTATTTTCATGAGAGGGACTAATAGCAATCAAACGATGCTGATGATTGACGGTGTTCGAATAACCGATCTCTCATCCCCAAACAATGCACCAGATTTATCAGAATTATCACTATCTAACTTAGACAAAGTTGAAATAGTCAGGGGATTAAACAGTACTCTATACGGTTCATCTGCGATTGGTGGTGTTGTCAGTATGATAAGTCGCAAAGATCAGAAAAAAGGGTTAAATGCACATGTAGAATTCAGAGCAGGGTCATTTGGTAAAAAAACATCTACGCTTGGTGAAGATATATTTTTGAACTATACTTCTCCATCTGGACTGTATTTCAATACGGAACTCAATAATTTGAATGCTAAAGGATTAGATGCTACCATCGATACAGTTACTGATCCTTCCGTTTATAAGAATCGTGACAGAGATGGTTATAAAAACAGAGATTGGGTTGGTAAGATCGGTTTCGTGAACGATGAACTTGATATATACGCTTCATTTAAAAGTACGGATCAAACGAAGGATTTAGATAAACAAGCATTCATTGATGATGATAATTATACACTCGATTTCAAAAGAAATTTATTTACCTACGGGGTATCATATAAGCTGAATAATAATTTGAGTTTTAAATTTGTTGGTGGGCTGTCAGACATAAAAAGAATAGCAGTTAATGATTCTTCAGTCATTGATATGTTGGGAAACAATGATCATACATACTATGATGAAACCTGGAAAGGTCGTACTTCAACTCAAGAGATGCAGATGAATGCAACGCTGAAAAATATAGATTTTGTCTTTGGTGCTGGATTGTATAAAGAGGCAATGACTTCAAAATCACATTTTTATTCACGCAGCTCATGGGGTGTATATGAGTCGGACACTGACTTAGACACATTGGACTTGGAAGCCACTACCTACAGTACCTTTATGAGGACTGAAATAAATGGTGGACTTCTTGAAAACACGCTGCACAACTTTTCACTTGCAATTGGTGGAAGATTGTCTAATCATAGCTCATTCGGAACAAACATCGTATACGAAATTAATCCATCATTGAAACTTGCACCATCGTCGTTAGCTTATACATCTTATGCAATAGGATTCAATGCACCATCTTTAATTCAGCTTTACGCGCCAAACAGAGATTATGATTTTTACGTGATGCGCGGTAATGATCACCTAAAACCTGAAAAATCAAAATCATTTGAAATTGGATTAAAACAATCGGTAAATGAAAAAATTAATTTTGGTTTGAGCTATTTCTATAATCAAATAAGTGACATCATCGAATATGTTTATGTATGGGATAGGAATATCGGCATTGATACGTTAGGATTTTTTAATTATCGCGGTGATACTTACTTAAACTTAGGTGAACAGACAATACACGGTGTTGAGTTTACTGTTGATTCAAAAATAAATGATGAATTACAATTGTTAGGTAATATTTGTCTGGTCGATGGGAGCTTGAAATATATACCATCTGATGTTGATACCTCTGTAACGCATGGAAATCATGTACAATTGTACAGTAACGGTGCTTTCATGAATGAGGAATCGGAATATCCCGAACTAGTACGACGACCTAGTGTTGCCAATCTCAGTTTCATTTATTCACCTGTAGATTATATCGCGCTAAGAATGGATTTAAAATACGTCGGACATAGAGGGGATGTTTATTATAATTCGATGCTCGGACCTATGGGTGCACTTGGAACAGTTCCGGTTGGAGATTACACCCTTTTTGATGTTTCAGCAAGGTTTGATCTCAGTGACCATGTTTGGATGGGTGTAAGGCTAGAAAACGCGTTTAATGCCAAATATAACGAGATAAAAGGGTTTACAGCGCGTGGTCGGGGGATTTATCTGAATATCAAATATTCAGTATCGTCAGGTCTGTTGTAAGTTGCTTTGAAAATAAGAAATGAGTATAATTCAACTGGTTCAAAAAAACATTTTAAAAGGAAATATTATGACACGATACCTTTTTACATTCTCAATAATTTTATTGGCGGCTCTCTCGCGTTTGCTTCCTCATCCACCGAACGTAGCTCCGATTACTGCGCTTGCATTATTTGGCGGAGTATACCTGGACAAGAAACACACTTTCATTGCACCAATTGCTGCGATGCTAATCAGTGATTATTTCATTGGATTTTATTCTGGGATGGTTTGGGTATATGCAAGTTTTATTGCGATAGGTTTCTTAGGATTATGGTTACGGAATCATAAGGGTATTGCAACAACTGTCGGTGCGAGTCTAGCGGGTTCGATTTTGTTTTTTATTGTAACTAATTTTGGTGTTTGGGCATCACCACAATTTACATATTCACATGATATTAACGGATTGATGCAGTGTTATGTTGCCGCGATTCCATTCTTCAGGAATACGCTTATTGGTGATGTGTTTTATGTTGGAGTGATGTTTGGATTGTATGAATTGGGGAAGAAATACATTCCAGCATTAAACGCTGAGGTTAGTGCTTTAAAAATTTAAAGCTGTCTGGATAAGAATAAAATAAACTTGGCAGGTCTTTGTTGCTTGTCAGGTATTTATTTTATGATTATCTCTCAGTTCATTTGCCGGTCTCACTTACTTTTACTTTCTATTAAGAATCATCATACCCCTTCTGATATCCATTAATAATAGCAAATCTTGAGTTCTTGTTTTGAATCGAATATTCAGTATATTTAGGCAATTTAAATATCTTTATTTTTAAAATCCTGTACTTCAGTAGTATGAATTCAAAACCGAAATTAAATATTCGCATCGCACGAGTAAATCCGGACATCTCCGATATACCATTACCTGCATATGCAACTGGTGGATCATCCGGAATGGATATGCGGGCAGCAGTTGATGGGGAAATAATCGTCAGACCAAGTGATACTGCTCTTGTGCCGACTGGCTTTTACATTGAAATACCGTTCGGCTATGAAGGACAGGTTCGTCCGCGAAGCGGTCTTGCTCTTAAACATAGCATTGGAGTTCTAAATACTCCTGGAACAATCGATTCTGATTATCGCGGTGAAATAAAAGTTATCCTTACCAATTTTGGGAAAAAAGATTTTATCATCCGCAGGGGCGATCGCATTGCCCAACTTGTTATTACGCCGGTAGTTCAAGCAGAATTGGAGGAAGTTCCATCGCTTGAACATACACAGCGCGGTGCAGGCGGATTTGGGCATACCGGTAAATAGAAAAATTGTGCAAATACCAAATTAGATGAACGGAATATTATATCTTGTTGCAATTCCAATTGGAAACTGGGATGATATCACCTTTCGAGCGCTAAGAATTTTAAAAGAAGCTGATGTAACCATCTATGAAGAACGAAGGGAAGGTGAGCGATTACTTTCACATTTCAATATTCAAAAGAAAATTATTGAGAGCTTGAACGAGCATAACGAAGCAGAGACCTGCCCGCACATCATCGGATATTTGAATGGAGGGAAGAGTGTTGCTCTAATTTCAGATGCCGGTACACCTGTCTTTTCTGATCCCGGACAGCTTCTTGTGAAAAAAGCTATCGAGCAAAACATTACAATTATTCCAATTCCCGGTGCATCTTCGATAATTCCGGCGCTCGTAATATCCGGTTTCCCAATCAATGAGTTTTTATTCTATGGATTTCTATCCCCCAAGAGCAATTTACGTCTGCCGGAACTACGCAGGTTGAAAAATGAGGAGCGAACAATCGTATTCATGGAAACTCCGTACCGGCTAGTTCCATTACTGAAAGATATATCCGATGCCTTTGGCGGAGACCGGCGGTTATGTATACCATTCAATCTTACAATGCCCGGCGAGCAGATATTCCGCGGCACTGCAAACGAGTTGTGTCAGCAATTTGAGAATAATAAAATCAAAGGAGAATTTGTTGTAGCGATTGAAGGAGGGAGAAAGAAAAGAAAGGCGGATTTAAGAATTGTGAGTGTGGAATGTCAGGAGTAATTTATAATTTGAGACTTCTGAAAAATTAGTATAAATATTTTTTAAAAACAAGCACCAAACCTTATTCGATGTATTATATTAAGAATACTACAGACGAAAGGTGGAAACAAAATGCGAAGCAACAAAATACATAATGTCGATTTATTT